>JANMWF010000070.1:0-2149 GCA_031393845.1 Nitrosomonadales bacterium
ATGGGACAACGTGGAGTACTCAAAAAGAACCGCCATCGTACAGCAAGGCTATGAACTTTCCCCCAAAGGATTCCTGCAATCAGCCGAAAAAGGCAACCTAAATGCCGTCGCGCTATTCGTGAGCAGCGGCATAAATATTGATACGCGTGACGCACGTGGCTGGACACCGCTGATAGCGTCATCCTTCCACGGCAATGAAGACATTGCACTCTTGCTCATCCGTAACTTTGCAGACATCCATGCCAAGGATACAGGGGGCTATGGCTCGCTGCACTGGGCCGCATTTAACGGCTACGGCAATGTGGTGAAACTGCTTATCGAAAAAGGTGTCGATACGAACGCACTCAGCAACCATGGCTGGACACCACTGTTGCAAGCCTCCTCACGCGGCCATCTGGTTGCAGCCAGCCATCTGATTGACAATAGGGCCAATGTCAATCTCGCCACCCACGATGGGTGGACACCGCTGCACAAGGCCGTTGCTAACGGTCATACTGAAATTGTCAAGTTTCTACTCGCCAAGGGTGCGGACCGCGACGCCAAATATCAGGATGGCACTACGCCATTAGCTCTTGCCACCAAGAACAAGCACGACGAAATCGTGGTTCTACTCACCTCAAGCAGTTAATACGTATTCCACTTTACCCTTGATTCCAGTCTTTCAGCCATGTCCCATAACACCAACGGACATTTCTACTTGGGGCTAACAAGTTATCAGTTAGCCACTTGCCAATTGTAAAAAATCATTTCATTTTTTTTAAATGAAGCAAATACCATAACTCAGCATTTCATGGCTTATTGTTGTGCCAGAAGCATTTGGAGCTTGGGTTGTATTTTGGTTTTAGGTTAGAATTCACTCTGTTTTGTAATTTGGGTATAGGAATTCGTGGCATTGATTGTTCAGAAATATGGTGGCACTTCGGTAGGCAGTCCGGAACGCATTAAAAACGTAGTGCGCCGCGTGGCGAAATACAAAGCACTCGGACATCAAATAGTCGTCGTGGTTTCTGCCATGAGCGGTGAGACTAATCGACTTATAGCGTTGGCGAAAGAAATGCAAGCTCAGCCTGATCCACGTGAGCTTGATATGGTAATTTCTACCGGCGAACAAGTGACAGTCGGGTTAGTGTCGATGGGGCTGATGCAAGAGGGACTAAAGGCTAAAAGCTACACGGGCGCACAAGTCAAGATTACCACCGACAGCGCTTTCACCAAGGCACGTATTCTCAGCATCGATGAGCAAAATATTCTCGCCGATTTAGCTAACGGGTATGTGGTGGTTGTGGCTGGATTTCAAGGCGTAGACAAAGAGGGAAACATTACCACCTTGGGACGCGGCGGTTCTGATACGACTGGGGTGGCTATTGCTGCAGCGCTTCACGCTGACGAATGCCAGATTTATACCGATGTTGATGGCGTATACACGACCGACCCTCGCTTGGTACCGGAAGCACGCCGCCTTAAGACCATTACCTTCGAGGAGATGCTGGAAATGGCCAGCCTCGGCTCCAAGGTATTGCAAATCCGCGCAGTTGAATTTGCCGGGAAATACAAGGTTAAGTTGCGCGTGCTATCGAGCTTCGAGGAAGAAGGCGATGGTACGCTAATTACTTTTGAGGAAGACGATAAAATGGAACAGGCGATTATTTCAGGTATAGCCTTCAACCGTGACGAAGCCAAGATCACCGTGCGTGGTGTACCGGATAAACCGGGCATTGCCTACCAGATACTGGGGCCCATCAGTGAAGCCAATGTTGACGTGGACATGATCATTCAGAACGTCGGCGTGGATGGCTCTACCGATTTTTCCTTTACCGTGCATCGCAATGAATTCGATAAGGCGATGGATATTCTGAAAAACCAAGTGCAAAATCACATTGGCGCACGAGATGTAGTGGGCGACAATAAAACTGCCAAAGTATCGGTAGTGGGAGTCGGAATGCGTTCGCACGTCGGCATCGCCAGCAAAATGTTTCGCACCTTAGCTGAAGAGGGAATTAATATTCAAATGATTTCCACTTCGGAAATTAAAATCTCCGTTGTTATTGATGAAAAATACCTGGAGCTGGCTGTGCGCGTGCTTCATAAGGCATTCGATTTGGATCAGGAGCCCGTATAGAAGCGGCTAGTCTTCCTGCTTGACAGGAGA
>JANMWF010000221.1:0-3665 GCA_031393845.1 Nitrosomonadales bacterium
TGGGTTGAGCCATATTGCCATAGACGGCTAAGGAAACCTTGACCGTAACCACAGCATCCAGAAAAGTATGCCAGCGGTAATGCTGCAATATACCGGCCAGAGCATTAAGTTCAGCCCCAATCAGCAGGAATGTCGCCAGCGCTGTCGTCAAGACAGGCAAACCGAATTCCTCGCGCAGACGTTGGCCGAGCATCATTAATAGCGCTGCCCATAGCAAGTATAGTGCGAGCAACAAAATCTGATCAAAGTAGTTCACCCTGCCCAGCACAAACTGCATCATGCCTAGCAGCAGCAGCCCTATGGGTAACAGAACGATGAGCGGAATTTCTGGTTTCAGCCAATAGCGTTTTGTCACCAGCAGCGGCATGGCGCATAGCCCAAGAACAGCAACACCCCATTCCTGATAGAAAGTGGTAAGCGGATAGGCATGGTAATAATACAAAAACGGCACAACCCACATTAATCCGACGAATGTCAGACTAATGTGGGCGATACTAGGCAAATGATCTCCTCGTTTTCGATAAATGGCATGTCATAAAGAATAGAGTTCCCCCCAGATTCTGGCGAACAGTGCGGAGGAATTGGGGTGCGCTAAACGCAGCCGATTAGTGAAGTAATTATTTAGGTTCATTGCGAAAATCCAACATTAATGCCATATCACCCAGCTTTACTCATTTTGAACGGCGCATGTGGCTCAACCTATATTAAGAAGCTGGCAAACGTATCATTTTGCTTGTTATTTAATTTTATTGCCCAAATTTTTTTACCATTAACACTTTAATTTGGCATCGTGCGAAGCCCAGAATGCCTGGCAATCGAGAAATCAGCTAAAATAGCAAATTAAACAAGTAGCCAATTTATATTTAACTTCTCCCAAATCTGGTATGCAAATCACCCCTGTCCTCCTACTTATCCTCGACGGTTTCGGCTACAGTGAAGAAACTGACCACAATGCTATTGCCCATGCGCACAAACCAAACTGGGACAGACTATGGCGAGATTATCCGCACACGCTAATCCGTACGTCTGAATTATCGGTAGGGCTTCCGCAAGGCCAGATGGGTAACTCTGAAGTTGGCCATCTCAATATCGGCGCGGGTCGCGTGGTGTATCAGGAGCTCACGCGGGTGGATGCAGCCATTCAGGACGGAAGCTTCTACAGCAATCCGGCGTTCATGCAAGCTATTGAACATGCCAAGCAGCATAACACTGCGCTACATATCATGGGGCTGCTGTCGCCTGGCGGGGTGCATAGTCACGAAGATCATATCCACGTCATGCTGGAACTGGCAGCGCGCGCTGGACTGCACAAAATATTTATCCATGCCTTTCTCGATGGTCGTGACACACCGCCGAGAAGCGCCGCACATTCACTACAGCGGCTACAGGAAAAATTTGTCGCCTTGGGCGTTGGACGTATTGCTTCCATTATCGGCCGCTATTTTGCTATGGATCGGGATAACCGCTGGGAGCGAGTGCAGGAGGCCTATGACTTATTGACTCAAGGCAAGGCTGAGTTCCGCTCATCTGATGCCCAGGATGGATTGCAGCAAGCCTATGCGCGCGGGGAAAACGACGAGTTCGTTAAAGCAACCATCATCGCGTCACCCACCGAACCACCCGTTATCATGCAGGATGGAGACGTCGTGGTGTTCATGAACTACCGCGCCGACCGCGCGCGTCAGTTGACCCGCGCACTGACCGATCCGACGTTTGACGGCTTTACGCGTGCATGTTTTCCCAAGCTGGCGAGCTTTGTCACACTAAGCAGCTACGGTGAGGACTTCCATCTCCCAGCTGCATTCATGCCCACAGCTATCCACAATTGTTTTGGTGAATACCTTTCCGACCTAGGACTGAAACAATTACGCATCGCAGAAACAGAAAAATACGCACATGTCACCTATTTCTTCAATGGCGGCAAGGAACAACCTTATCCCGGCGAGGACCGTATCCTGGTGCCATCTCCCAAAGTGGCAACCTACGACCTTAAACCAGAAATGAGTGCTTTTGAGGTCACTGATAAACTGGAAGCGGCCATTCGTAGCGGGCAGTATCAAGCCATGATCTGTAACTATGCCAACGGCGACATGGTCGGCCATAGCGGCATTATGGAGGCGGCGGTCAAAGCCATTGAAGCCTTGGATGTGTGTATCGGGCGTGTAGTAAACGCAATGCTGGAATGCGGCGGCGAGGTGTTGATTACCGCCGATCACGGTAATGCCGAGCAGATGCTGGATCTCAACACGCAACAAGCACATACCGCGCATACACTTAACTTGGTCCCATTGTTGTATATCGGCCGTAAGGCGCATATAGCCGACAGTGGCTCGCTTCAAGACGTTGCTCCGACCTTGCTCACCATGATGGGTCTGCCACAACCGCCTGAAATGACGGGTCGGCCGCTTATCTCAATCCGGTGACAGCACTCACCCGCCACGCGTTACTACTGTGTCTCTGCCTGGTGACAGGTATAAACAGCGCTTATGCCTTACAGCAGGATGAGCTGGATAACCTGCGCAAACACATCTCTGCGCTGCAAAAGGAACTGGAGAAAACAAGTGAATCTCAATCCGAAGCTGCTGACGAGCTTCGTGAATCAGAACGGGCCATCAGCAATAGCAAGCGCAAACTGGCTGAGCTGTCATTGCAACACCGTGCTGCAGACCACACCTTGGAGAAGCTGCGACAGCAAGCGCAGCAACTTGAAAGGGATATGCAGAGTCAGCAGGCAATGCTTGGCAAGCTGCTCTACCAGCAATATTTGGGCGGCAAACAAGAATACTTCAAGCTGTTGCTCAACAATCATGACCCCGATCAAGCCGCACGTGAAATGCGCTATTACGAATATATCGCACGCGGTCGTTCGATTTGGCTCAATACGCTACGCATAAATCTTGCGCAACTAAACGAGATCGTCCAACAAACTCAGCACAAGAGTGGCGAAATTGCGGCACTGCAAGAAGAAGAAAATGTACAGCAGAAAATCTTGGAAAAAGACAAGCTTGCGCGTCAACATGTAATTAGTCAGTTCGCCCAGCAACTCAAACAACAGCGCCACGAAATTGGTCGTCTACAACGCGACGAAAACCGCTTGTCGCAACTGGTAGCCAAGCTTTCCAAAATACTGACACGGCAAAAAGGCAAAGGGGTATTCAGCAATGATAAATTGCCTGATAATCGCTTCGACGGCAAGCCGTTCGAGCAACTTAAAGGCAAGCTGACGCTGCCGGTAATGGGTGAGGTGGTCAATAAATTCGGCAGCGCGCGTCCAGACAGCACCGTGCTTTGGAGAGGTTTACTATTGCGAGCAGCAAGCGGTCAGCCAGTGAAATCGGTAGCGGCCGGGCGTGTAGTATTTGCCGATTGGTTGCGAGGTTTCGGGAACTTATTGATCATTGATCATGGCAAAGGCTACATGAGCTTGTATGGCAATAATGAAACACTATATAAGCAAGTAGGTGATGTCTTGCGCGGGGGCGACACCGTAGCGGCTGTTGGCAACAGCGGCGGAAATGAAGATTCCGGTGTATACTTTGAACTGCGCCATAGGGGCGTTCCGCTAGACCCCATAAACTGGATAGCCCGATAAACTTACTCATAAAGAAACGTGTTGCAACAAAACAACTTTAAAGGTCAAACATGCGTAGTCGTATTGAAAAAAT
>JANMWF010000209.1:0-7952 GCA_031393845.1 Nitrosomonadales bacterium
TCGCTTGCGCTACTCTCCGATGCCGGGCACAACCTGAGCGATGTGCTCGGTTTGCTTGTGGCATATGGCGGTTTATATCTGGCACGGTTGCGACCCAATCAGAAACACACTTACGGCTTGGGGCGCGCCACGATTCTTGCCGCATTGTTTAATGCGATGATCTTGCTGATTGCGATAGGCGGTATCGTGTGGGAAGCCGTCGGCAGATTCAGTCATCCGGTGCCGATTCAGGGTGGCATCGTCATGCTGGTTGCCGCCATTGGAGTAGTGATCAACGGCATCACAGCTTGGCTATTCATGTCCGGCAACAAAACAGATCTCAACCTGCGTGGCGCTTTTCTTCATATGGCGGCAGATGCGCTGGTTTCACTCGGTGTGGTCATCGCAGGCGCGATGTTTATCTGGACGGGTTGGGCTTGGCTCGACCCCGCCATCAGCTTGGTCATTGCTGTAGTGATATTGTGGAGTACATGGGATTTGTTACGCCAGGCTTTACATCTTTCTCTGGACGGTGTGCCGGTATCAATCACATTAGACAATGTGAAAAATTATCTGACAGCACAGCCCAACGTCATCGAAATACATGATCTGCATGTGTGGGCGATGAGCACCTCAGAAATTGCACTGACCGTTCATTTGGTCATGCGCGACGGACATCCGGGAAATGAGTTCCTGTGCCGTGTTGCAGAAGAGTTGCACGATAACTTTACTATTGGACACGCCACAATTCAGATTGAGCTGGACAATCAGCAGTGTACTTTATCCGGTCATACATAGTTGGCGCTAGTCTCACAGACTGAATAGTCGTGAATTTAATCAGATACAAATCTTTTTTTTGCTAACGTCATTGATGTGTCAATGAATTCGACCCATTCCACGGTGCCACTTTTAATAGCAATACCATTCCTGGCAGTGCCAGCAGTGCGCACAGTAAAAAGAATCCTGTCCAGCCGATTGCTTCCACCAACCAGCCAGTCGCTGCGTTGGCGAAGGTGCGTGGCATCGCTGCGAGGCTGGTGAACAGCGCGAATTGCGTGGCGGTGTAGGCGGGATGGGTGGTGCGCGCAATGAAGGCAACGAACGCGGCTGTACCGAGTCCCACGCCCAAAGCTTCTATGCCAATTACGATGGCGAGTTGAGTGAGTTCCACGGTGGTAATTTCGGCGTGATACCCCACCGATGCTAACCAGAAGAAACCAAAGATTGATACCACTTGAACGACACCAAACAACCATAAGGCGCGGTTGATGCCGATCTTCACCATCCATAATCCGCCAAGCAAACCACCAATTACAGCGGGCCACAGGCCTGCATTCTTGGCGATCAGGCCGATCTGTGTTTTAGAAAATCCCATATCCATGTAGAACGGGGTGGCCAGCGCGGTGCACATGCTGTCGCCGAGCTTGTAAAAGAACAGGAAGGTGAGGATGAGCAGCGCACTGTGCCAACCATGCCGAGTGATGAATTCGTGAAACGGTTCGACAACCGCGTCACGCAGGGATTTCGGCGGGTTAATATTCAATGGTTCTTTTACCATTAGCGTCATCGCCATGCCGGGCAGCATGAACAACGCTGTAATGATAAACACTATGCTCCACGGCATGAAATCTGCCAGGATCAGTGACAACGAACCCGGCACCAAGCCAGCGATACGATAGGCATTTACATGCACCGCATTGCCCAATCCCAGCTCACTTTCTTCCAGCAATTCGCGTCGATAGGCATCCAGCACGATATCCTGAGTAGCGCTCAAAAATGCCAATAGCGTTGCAATGTAGGCAATAGTTCGTAAATCGCTTTGCGGCGAAAACGCACCCATTGAGGCAATTACTGCCAATAGACCCAGTTGGGTGAGCAGCATCCAGCCGCGCCGTCGCCCAAGGAGAGGCAGGACATAGCGATCCAGCAGTGGCGACCACAGAAATTTCCAGGTATAGGGAAACTGAATCAGTGCGAATAAGCCGATGGTTTTGAGATCAACATGCTCGCTACGCAACCAGGCGGGCACCAAATTGAACAAAAGGTACAACGGAAGACCAGAGCTGAATCCTGTAAATACACAAATCAACATGCGCCGCGTGAACAGCTGCGCGATCACACTCATGAATTAAACAGCACGCTTGAAGCGATACACCGCTGTGCTACCTAACAGATTAGGCAATAGTTTTATTTCGCTATCGCCTGTCATGACGCGTCGGTCGAGAATGGTCATCTTGTTGTCGTGGCAAAATGTTTCAAAGTCATGCAGCGTGCACAGATGAATATTGGGTGTGTCATACCACTGATAGGGCAGATCTTCAGATACTGGCATATTACCCTGCAATATGTTCATACGGTTCCGCCAGTAGCCGAAATTGGGGAAACTGACGATACCCTCACGTCCCACGCGCAGCATTTCCTGCATCAGAGGTTCCGTGTGACGAGTTGCCTGTAGCGTCTGCGACAGGATGACATAATCAAAAGCATTGCTTTCAAAGCCGGAAAGTCCCGACTCCAAGTCGCCTTGAATGACATCCACCTGATTCCGAATACATGCCACGATGTTATCGTCGCTTATTTCCACGCCGTAGCCCTGCACCTTGCTCGTACCCTGCAAATAGCGCAATAAGCTGCCGTCACCGCAACCCAAGTCCAGGACGGAAGCGCCCGACGGAATCCATGCCGCTATTGCAGCAAAGTCGGGGCGGGTTGCGGCGAGTGTGGAGTGATCGTGCGTACTCATGCAGTAAACTCGCTGGCAATATTGTCGAAGTAAGCGCGCATCACATTATGGTAATGCGTATGCTGCATCAAAAAAGAATCATGCCCATGCGTCGAGGTAATCTCAGCGTAGCTTACTTTAAGATGGTTATGAAGCAGCGCTTTGACGATGGCGCGCGAACGCTCCGGTGCAAAGCGCCAATCGGTGGTAAATGACAGTACTAAAAAGCTTGCGCGAGCAGCGGCGAAAGCTTTATTCAGGTCATCATTGTATTCCCGGGCGGGGTCAAAATAATCCAACGCCTTGGTCATAAGCAGATAGGTGTTAGCGTCAAAATATGCGGCGAATTTGTCGCCCTGATAGCGCAGGTAAGATTCAATCTCGAAATCGACATCATAGCTGTAGCTGTAATTATCGGAGCGCAACCCACGCCCGAATTTATCTGCCATCGCATCGTTGGAAAGATAGGTGATATGCCCCAGCATGCGCGCCAAGCGCAAGCCACGCGTAGGTACCACGCCGTGTTCATAATAATCGCCGCCGTAGAAATCAGGATCAGTCAAAATCGCACTGCGTGCCACATCATTGAACGCGATATTCTGTGCGGTTAGACGAGGTGCCGAGGCAATCGCCAGTACATGGCGCACACGTTCAGGATATGCCAGCGACCATTGCAGCGCTTGCATGCCGCCCAAGCTGCCGCCAAGCACTGCAGCAAATTGATTAATGCCGAGTTTGTCGGCCAGCTGAGCCTGCGACGCCACCCAGTCTTCCACTGTCACCACGGGAAAGCTTGCGCCATAAGGTTTGCCGGTTGCCGGGTTAATGCTGATGGGCCCCGTGGAACCATGGCAGCCACCCAGATTATTTAATCCGATAACGAAAAATTTCTCAGTGTCGATAGGCTTGCCGGGACCTATCATGGTGTCCCACCAGCCGACGTTTTTCGGATCATCCACGTAATAGCCCGCTACATGATGATGGCCGGAAAGCGCATGGCAGACCAAGACAGCATTGGATTTATCGCTGTTTAATGTGCCGTAAGTCTCATACACCAGTTCGTAACTCGGCAACACAGCCCCGCTTTTACATGAAAAAGGGGTGTTGAATTGTGCGTGCTGTGCACTGACGATGCCGATGCTATTTGATGCGTTCAATTAAGAATCCCCAAAAACAAAACCCGTTCAGCTTGAGCGGAGCGGGTTGCTTCGCTTTAGCTGGAATTTTTTAAGTGCCCCGAGCTGATATCAAATCGGCACTGGCATGTAGTTTCCGTGTTTTGCATGGGACTGTCAATTTCGTTGCACGGTTCGTTGTCTAGTCCATCTCGTTTTTTCATTTTCTCTTATAAAAAAAACAGATATGCAAATAATAATTAATTATTTCACGCCGGAAAAGAACCTCTTTAGAATGCGCGCCTCGCTCATAAACATTCGCGGCAAATTGGCACAGAAACTCCAGTTATCGCCCCATTCCATCAAGAAGCTAGAGCTGAAGAAATGAAAGTGTTGCAGTCACACAAAAATAAAATTTCCCGGTTACGGGTTATAGTCAGCCTGCTGGCTGGTACCATATTAATAACGCCACTTATTGCCTTTGCGCAGGTAAGTACACCGGAGTTAAGCCCGCAGGATCAGGGGCTGGATCAAAATAAACGTATCGAAGGAAGGCCGCAGGAGATAGAAAATAAAAACTCCTCCCTGAAAATAAAAGAGTCGCCTGCCACGGAAGCTAACCCCGGTTATGATGTTCCAGTACGCAGTTACGGGTTGCAGCGTGAAACTGAGCCGCCCCGATATGTCAATCAACTCAATAAGACATGGTTGAAAGATTTTAAAAGTCTTAATGACGTTGACTGGGTGGATATGGGGCTGGAATCCCGGCTTCGCTATGAATATCGTGACAATGATTTTCGACGTAATAAAGATGTTCTGGATGAACCGCTTTTACTTCGCACTCGCATTTATGCTGCCGTAAAAAGTAAATTTGACCCACTACGCGCCACCATTGAACTTCAGGATTCCCGGCGTTTTGACAGCGTATTTGCGTCTGATAACCGGGATATTAATAAGGTGGATGTAATGCAGGGCTACGGTGAGCTGTATTTTAAAGATGCGCTGGGTAAAGATGATCTGGGTAATGACCGGCCCATCAGCATAAAAGCCGGACGCATGGCCTTTGAATTATCAGACCGTCGTTTGGTTGCACGTAATGAATGGCGCAATACAACGAATAACTTCCAGGGGTTACGGACGACTCTGGGCCAGCCACAAAGCGATTGGCAGGCAGATTTATTTGCCTTGCAGCCTGTAGTTCGATTAATTGATCAGGCGGATAAAGCCGATCAAGCACAATGGTTCTATGGTGCTAGCGGAGAATGGCGCAAATGGTCCAAAGTTGTCACCCTGCAACCCTATTATTACCTGCTTCAGCAAAATGGCAACAAAGTTTTATATGCTTCGGATGGAACCATTGCACCGGCAAGCGCCCATAAAAATCGTGAAATCCATACCGCTGGCTTGCGTGGGTATGGAGTGGTAGGGAATACCAGCCTGGATTACGACGCAAACTATGCCAAGCAATGGGGTGAGGATGGCGGACTCGATCACGATGCCTATGCTTATAGTTTGGAAGCTGGCTATACCGCCAACCATTCATGGAAGCCCCGCCTGAGTGGTCTTATAAGCTTTGCCAGTGGTGATAAAAATCCAAAAGACAACACCAACCAACGTTTTGAGCGTTTATTCGGCTTTGCCAGACCCTGGTCTAATAATGACTATATCCAGATGGAAAACATCTATGCCTCCAAAGTTCGAGTTGAGCTTAACCCTACTAGTAAGTTGAAAATTGATTTTGGCTATAGCTGGTATGAATTGGACAGCGCCACAGACCGCTGGAGTGGTGGAGCGAACCTGCGCGATCAGACCGGTAAAAGTGGCAAAAATATAGGCCAGGAATTCGATATGCGCGTGCGGTATCCGATCAGCAAATTCATAGGGCTGAATGTAGGTTATGCGTACTTCATGGCGGGTGACTTCACTAAAAAAACGTCCCAGCTAGTAGAGCCTGGACGTAAAGATAACTCAAGCTTTTTGTATGTTGAAACTTCGTTCTATGCCTTTTAAATGGTAAGGCTGTGGGATTTTACTAAGCCAAGAATTAACAATTTGCCCGCATGATCCTGGTAGGCATGAGATAAAGCAGGGATATCGGGCTGAAGCCGTAAATCGCCCCCATAGCCTCTCAGAAAATATAACTTAATAAATTCCATGGCCAGATAAACTCGAGAGATAGCATAATTTTATTCGTGTGCTACCACTTTATTCTCCTGCATAAAGAGTGTGAGTGCTACTTGCAGAGACCGCTGTTCGGCCATACCGGACTGTGGCGGTTTGCTGAAAATGCTATCGGTGCAACAAGCTGGAATGTCTGCTCCTGAAAACCCCGAGGGGCGCTTCGACGCTCAACAGAATTACAAGGTTGATTTTGGGCAGCTCGAATCCCCAGACACAGTGCATCGAGTTGGCCTCACCACTCTTAAGCTTGCTTTATAGATGGCGTTGGGACGAACAGCAACAATTCCGCTTCTATTCCCTTGGATTGTCTATGACATTACAGTACATTACTGAACTCCAAGGAAGAATCTCAAAAACTCGACCAAGTTTGATGGGGAATAAATAAAAATAATATGACGGTCGGCTCCAGTTAATGATCACAGCATTCCACGCGAAATACTTCGCCCACGAACTCACACGTCGCTTTCCTACAGATAGCGCCGAAAAACTCGCGGGTGCAGTAGCCAGTGCACAGGTTGACCTGAACCCGCACCAAGTCGATGCGGCATTATTTGCCTTTAACTCGCCGCTCTCCAAAGGGGCGCTGCTGGCTGACGAAGTCGGCTTGGGCAAGACTATCGAGGCCGGGCTGGTGCTTTCGCAAAAATGGGCGGAGCGCAAGCGGTGCATTCTGGTCATCACGCCATCTAACCTGCGCAAGCAATGGCATCAGGAACTAACTGAAAAATTCTTCCTGCCCTGCCGCATTCTCGAATCCAAATCCTATAACGCCGCAATCAAGCAGGGGAGCTTGACCCTGCAAGTCGGCTCCGGGACCGCGACCACCGTCACCATCGACGGCCGCAACAACACGCTGCAAGGGTTGGCCGAAGCGGTGAACGCGGCCGGCGGCGACGTGCGGGCGTCCGTCGTCAACGACGGGTCCGCAACCCCGTACCGGCTGCTCCTCACGTCCTCCAAGACCGGCGCGGCCAACGGCATCGCCGTGACCAACAACCTGACGACCGGCACCGGCGCGTCGATCGACCCGGCGACCAAGACCGTGCAGGCCGCGGCCGACGCGCAGGTGACCGTGGGCGGCGGGGCCGGCGCGCTGACCGTCACCAGCCCGACCAACCAGGTGAACAAGCTGATCCCCGGCGTCAGCCTCAACCTGGTCCGCGCCGACCCGACCAAGTCGGTCACGCTCACCGTCGCCAACGACACCGACGCGACCGTGAAGGCGACGCAGGACTTCGTGGACGCGTACAACGGCGTCCGCGACTTCGTCGCCGACCAGACCCGGTACGACCCGCAGTCGAAGGACGCGGGCATACTGCTCGGCAACTCGGACGCGAACGCGCTGGCCAACGAGCTGTCGGCCGCCCTGTCCGCCTCCGTACCGGGCCTGAACCCGAACGCGAACCGGCTGTCGTCCGTCGGGTTGTCGTTCGACGACAGGGGCGACCTGAAGTTCGATTCGGCCAAACTGACGGCCGCGCTCGGCGGCACGGGCGGGGCCACACCCGGCGACCTGAAGAAGCTGTTCGCGCTCTCCGGCACGTCGGACGGCACCGGCGTCGAGTTCGTCCTCGGCGGCAACAAGACCAAGCCGACGGGCGGCACCCCGTATCAGGTGCAGGTGACCGCCCCGGCGACCCGCGCGGTCGTACTCGCGTCCGGCCCGCCGTCCCCGTCGATCGTCATCACCCCGCCGAACAACGTCCTCCAGGCCAAGGTGAACGGGCTGCTCGCCTCCGGCCTCACGATACCGGCCGGCACCTACCCCCCGGAAACGCTGAGCGCCGCGCTCCAACAGAAGTTCAACTCCGCCCCGGATCTTCAAGGGAACCTGGTGTCGGTCGGTCTCGACGGCGGCGGCAGGATCCAGATCACCTCGCAACTGTACGGGGCCACGTCGCAGGTCGCGATCACCGGCGGCACCGCGGCGGGGCTGCTGGGGTTCACCGGCACCG
>JANMWF010000228.1:0-8860 GCA_031393845.1 Nitrosomonadales bacterium
CCTCCTATATGCATTGATGCTGATTCGCCTTGTCGTATACATTATCCGCCAAGTCTTTGTTTCGATGAGTTGGCTTCAAGGCTCTGAACACTTCATTGCCATGACAATTTGGGTTGGGTTCGCCCTGTACCTCACAGGGTATCTCCCTGAAATCCTTGATGCAATGGATCACTTCGGCTTTCACATAGGCAGACAGCGAGTTTCACTGCTCCTTATTCTGAGCGGCATTCTCTCAATTCTTGTCACCATGATTGTGGCGATGTGGCTTGGACAGGCGTTTGAACATAAAGTAATGGCTACAGAAAACCTGGACATGAATTTGCGCGTGGTGCTATCCAAGCTGATCCGTGCTTGTCTGGTCGTGCTTGGTATTTTGATCGCATTACCTTTGGCGGGTATCGATATTACAGCGCTTTCCGTATTCGGTGGAGCCTTAGGCGTGGGTATAGGTTTTGGTTTGCAGAAAATTGCCAGCAATTACGTTAGCGGGTTCATTATCCTGCTGGACCGTTCTATCCATCCGGGTGATGTCCTGACGGTGGATGGTCGTTTCGGCAAGGTGTCGCAATTAACCACCCGCTACTTGGTATTGCAAAATAATGATGGCACCGAAGCAATTATTCCCAACGAAATTCTGATCACCTCCACGGTTATCAATCATTCTTTCACTAACCGCCAACTACGCATCGGTATTCCTGTGCAAATCAGCTACCAGAGCGATTTGGATCGTGCTATGGAAATTATGAAGCAAGCAGCAGCGAATCAAACCAGGGTGCTGGCCGACCCGGAAACGAAAGTTTATCTCAAGTCGTTCAGTGACAACGGCATCGATTTGGAAATGGGTATCTGGATTAACGACCCTGAAGAGGGACAACTCAACCTGTGCTCCGACATCAATATGGAAATTTGGCGCAAATTCCAAGCATCAGGCATAGAAATCCCCTATCCGAAGCGTGATATCCGTATTGTCAGTGGGCAACCCTCCATCTGACATTTTAGGTTACCTTTTTTTGATAGTAGACATCCAAGGGTGCTGTAGAAAATTTCGGAAGTAGGTGAAGCAAGAGAAGCGCAGATAGTAAAAGGCCGCTTAATGGGAAATCACGCTCACACTCGCGGGCAGCCTGGAAACTTGAATTTTTAGAGGCGCCCTCTAGTTTAAATGTTTGCTCGATACGATAGTACTAACAATACCCGATCTTTGCCATGCAAGTCATTTGGTTAATGCATTTGAGTTATTTCAAACTATAGGATAGCTCACAGGAACACGCGCGTTTGGCTGGGTGCGGTTAGATGACTTTCCAGGTCTTCAAGAGTAGGGCAGGATTTTGTCGGAATCTGCGCGTAAAAAATTTTCGGTTAATTACCGGTTTAAAGATTACCCCCGATATCGTAATAGAATAAAACAAGGCCAGCTTCAAGCTGGCCTTGTTTTATAAGAGCATAGGATCAATTACCGCCACCCAAAAGCACTTTAATCTACCCTGAAACCCAAACGATAAAAATTACCGGCCTGTCAGGCTTCCTGGATTTCCCAATTGATTGAACGGTCCATTAGGTCCGGACTGAACGATATTGGTTTGATTGGAAACATGAGAATAACGGTAAGCTGCAGGCGGCTCGGTCTGAATGGTCATTCCGGTTGCATCAGGTTGAACCTGACCTGTAGCGCCGACCTGGCTAACTCTGCCACCAGCTGGGCCATAGGAAACCCCAGTGTTGCTATATATACCAGATGTAGTAACACCAACCATGGAATCAGCGTTCGCCAAGGAAGCACCCAATGCAAAACAGGACAGTATTGTGATATTTATAAGACTCTTTTTCATGAAAAGCTCCTAAATATGAAGTTGGAAGGATAGTGATATAGGATCAAGGTCGCCTTGATGCTGCGTATAGTACCAGTTAACCAGAGGGTGTAAATAGTTTTATGTAAACGGTCTTTTCCCGGAAATTGCCAGTTACCCGAAAAAAAGTTTTATTTGACCGCAAAACGTTACTGATCCAGAGCTTCTATATAGGCCAGGTTGAGAACTCCTGACCGCATATATCTTGCCGATGGCGACAAAGCGCCAGACAAGTTCTATTTAGACAGTCTGCCTGCAATGCCCAAAGCAGCGTAGGCATTAACCGCAAGATTTCCACTTAAGGAAATGGGAAATACTGTCCAGTTGCGCGAAGCTATCTCTCCGGCCGCTTGCCCAACTACTTCTGCCAGCGTAGAGTGCTAATTGAGGTTTATAAAAATTTACATAGAATCTGTATTAAGTGTAGGTACTAAGAAAGAAGCATAAAACGTTTATCTTAATAATAAGTTCCCAATTATTCTAGCCGTATGTCTGGAGGGGGATACGCCATGCGATCAGAAAAATTACCAATAATTTCATCCGACTTGTGTCATCAATTGAAAAGGCTGTGGGCAGCGTTTTTGCTCCCACTCTATAAGCACACCATTCTAGTGTTAAGCATTATCTTTTGTAGCGGTACGCTGCTTGCTTTGTGGTATTTATCTAACGCCACTACCACGCTGGTGCAGTCCGCTGCACTACAGGGCATTACTCTGCATGCAGCATCTCTAATGGAACTGCGCAACTTATACACTTCTGAAGTTGTGGATCGCGTAAGCGGCCACAACATTGAGGTAACACACGACTACCAGCACAAGCCGGGGGCTATCCCGTTACCTGCTACCTTCAGTATGGAACTTGGCAGAAGGATTAGCTTGCGCGGTTCGGGAATGGTGGTGCGTTTATACAGCAATTATCCTTTTCCCTGGCGCAAGGATGGCGGTGCGCATGATGATTTTGAGCAGCAGGCTTTGGTAGCGTTACAGGCGCATCCGCAACAGCCCTACTACCGTTTTGAGGACTTCCAGGGACGCGCATCGCTACGCTACGCCACGGCGGATGTAATGCATGCAGAATGCATAAGCTGCCACAATGCACGCCCGGACAGCCCTAAGCATGACTGGAAAGTAGGCGATGTGCGCGGTGTATTAGAAATTATTCGACCATTGGACAGTGTGGTAGCACAAAGTCGCGCCGATCTGCGCGATATCTTTATTCTCTTTGGCATGCTGCTGGCGCTGGGGTTGGGGGCGCTCACACTGGTAATTACGCGCTTACGGCGTGTGTCAGTTGATTTGGAGGATCAAGTCACTCAGCGCACTACCCAGCTGGCTGCGGCCAACCAAGAGCTGGAGGCATTCAGCTATTCGGTGTCGCATGATTTACGCGCGCCGCTGCGCAGCATAGATGGCTTCAGCCGAGCCTTGCTCGACGATTATAGTGCGCAGCTGGACGAAGTGGGCAAAGATTATTTGCAGCGAGTACGCGCTGCTACCCAGCGCATGGGACAGTTGATTGACGATATGCTTAAGCTATCGCGCGTCACACGCAGTGAAATGAATTTTGAGACGGTAAACTTGAGCATGTTGGCACAGTCGGTGGCCGACGAATTGCAACAGGCACAGCCCGAACGTCGCGTGGAATTTGTCTGTATGCCAGGAATGACAGTGCGGGGCGATGCCCACTTACTGAAAGTAGCGCTGGAGAATCTATTGGGCAATGCGTGGAAATTTACTTCTAAACGCGAGCAAGCACATATAGAAATCGGTGTCACTCACAAAGTCGGAGCATCTGTGTACTTCGTGCGTGACAATGGCGCAGGATTCGACATGGCATACGTCGGCAAACTTTTTGCCGCGTTTCAGCGGTTACATGCTATGACCGAATTTCCCGGCACAGGGATTGGATTGGCTACAGTGCAGCGCATCATTCACCGCCACGGTGGTCGAGTATGGGCGGAAGGGGAACCCGACAAGGGCGCGACATTCTATTTCACTTTGCCATAGAATTTTAGTGTTCGATAAATAAGGAAGCCTAATGGATAATAAATTTATTTTGCTGGTTGAGGACAATCCAGATGACGAAGCACTTACCCTGCGGGCGCTCAAGCAAAACTGTATCGACAATGTAGTAGTGGTAGCGCGCGATGGGGCGGAAGCACTCGATTATCTATTTGGTAAAGGAAAACATGCGGGGCGTGACCTGAATGTGATGCCAGCGCTAATCTTGCTTGATTTGAAATTGCCCAAAGTGGATGGCCTTGAAGTATTAAAACAACTGCGTGCAAACCTGCTAACTGCGCTGTTGCCGGTGGCGATGCTTACCTCTTCGCGCGAAGAGAGTGATCTGCTAGCCGGCTACAAACTGGGTCTCAACAGCTATATTCTCAAGCCAGTGGATTTTGATCAATTCACTGAGGCGGTGCGCAATCTTGGGGTGTATTGGCTGGCAATCAACGAAACCCCTCCAAGTGGTAGTCGGGTGAAATGAACAAGCCGATATTACGTACGCTGATTGTTGAGGATTCGGAAGATGATGCACTACTGCTGACGCGATATTTACAGCAAACCTATGAACTCATTTATGTGAGGGTAGACAGCGCAGATGGCTTGAGTCAGGCTCTGCATCAGGGTGAGTGGGATGTGGTGCTTTCCGACCACTCTATGCCAGGTTTTGACTCATTTGCTGCGTTACAAATTGTGCAGCAAAGAGGACGCGATCTGCCGTTCATTATCGTTTCCGGTGCAATCGGTGAAGACTTGGCGGTGGCGGCGATCAAGGCTGGAGCCCATGACTACCTGCTGAAGAGCAATTTGAAGCGTCTGATTCCCGCCATTGAGCGCGAGTTGCAGGCTGCACAAGCGCGACGCATCCATTTCCAGTCCGAGCAGCGCTTCCGCGCGACGTTCGAACAGGCGGCGGTTGGCATCGCACATGTCGGGTTGGATGGCCGCTGGCTGCGCGTCAACCACAAGCTGTGCCTCATCACTGGTTATGCTGAAGAAGAACTCCTGACACGCGATCGTCCGAGCATCACTTACCCCGACGATATGCCCGACGAACTGAATAGCATGCAGCAGTTACTGGCCGGCGAGGTTCCTAGCTCTACCAAGGAAATACGCCATGTGCGCAAGGACGGTTCGCTGGTTTGGGTCAATCTTACATGGTCGCTTACTCGCACTTCCACGGGTGAGCCGGATTATTTTATTGAGGTGATCGAGGACATTACCGAACGAAAAGAGGCCACGGAACAGCTTCGACTGTTCGCGCGTATATTCGATACTATCAATGAAGGCGTCGTAGTGACAGATTCAGCTAACAATATTGTGTCGGTCAATCCGGCGTTTTCCGCCATTACCGGTTACAGCGCTTCTGAAACGATTGGAAAGAACCCGCGAATGCTTCATTCTGGTTTGATGGACAAGGTGTTTTACGACAAGATGTGGCAGAGCATCAAAAAGACTGGCCGCTGGCAGGGCGAAATAACAGATCGCCGCAAGAATGGAGAGAGTTACGTCGAGTGGTTGAGCATCAGCACGATGAAAGACGAACGGGGCGAATTTAGTCACCATATTGCGGTGGTTTCCGATATCAGCGAGCGCAAAGCGGCAGAAGAGCACATGGTCTATATTGCGCAGCATGATTTTCTCACCGACCTCCCCAATCGCATGATGTTGCATGATCGCTTAACACAGGCGATTGCCCATGCTGGACGTGAACAGCGCAAGGTAGCCGTTATGTTCCTTGATCTGGATCGCTTCAAGGCTATCAACGACATATTGGGCCACCTAGTCGGTGATAAGCTGCTAAAGATTGTTGCCGACCGCATCAGCAGTGTTGCACGCACGAGTGACACGGTAAGTCGGCTAGGCGGCGACGAATTTGCCATCATGTTGCCATATATAGACAATATGGATGATATTGCCACAATTGCCGTAAAGCTTCTGACGTCCATTGCCGGCCCTTGTGTAATTGATGGCAATGAAATTGAAGTGACCACCAGCATCGGAATCAGTGTGTTCCCGGAAGATGGAAGCGACAGTGAGTCTCTGATAGCACATGCTGATGCCGCGATGTATCAAGCTAAGGGGAACGGGCGAAATAATTACCAGTTTTTCACCTATGAAATGAACCGACGTACACTTGAACGAATGGCGATCAAGAATAAGTTGAGTCATGCCTTGGAACGAAATGAATTATTTCTGCTTTACCAGCCACAAGTGGATTTGCAAAGCGGTCGTATCATCGGCGCGGAAGCGCTGGTTCGCTGGGATCACCCTGTGTATGGAAATGTCTTGCCAGCGCAATTCATCCCTATTGCGGAAGAGAACGGTCTGATCCCTCCAATTGGCGAATGGGTGTTGCGCGAGGCTTGCCGCCAGAACCAGGAGTGGCGCAAGCAGGGGTTGATGAAAATTACCATGGCGGTAAATCTTTCGGCAGTGCAGTTTCGCCAGAAAAATCTCGGCGAAATAATTAAGACTATTCTGCATGAAAGCGGCTTGGCTCCGTCTGGCCTGGAGCTTGAAATTACCGAGGGTGTCGTCATGCAGGATGCGGAAGCTGCAATTTTGTTGCTAGAGGACATGAAGGCGATGGGACTGAAGCTGTCGGTGGATGACTTTGGCACAGGCTATTCCAGTTTAAGCTACCTCAAGCGTTTTCCAATTGATAAGCTCAAGATTGATCAATCATTTGTGCGTGATTTGACGACAGACACGGATGATGCGGTGATTGTAAGTACCATTATTTCAATGGCTCATAGTCTCAAGCTTAAAGTGATCGCCGAAGGGGTGGAATCCGCCGAACAGTTGGCTTTTTTGAAACAGCAAGGATGTGATGAGATACAGGGTTATTATTTCAGCCAACCGGTAAGTGCTGAGGAATTCACCAAGCTTCTTTCTTCAGGCAGTGGGTTATTTGAGCTTTAAGCGGTAACAGGTCAGCGTGGAAATCATTTTCTTCCAGGTTCTGGAGAAACGCTCGATGTTATTCGATTCGTCGGACATGTATTTTTAAAATTCAACAACTTATGTTGCTCACTGGCAAACGTCATCCAAGATGACTCGTTTAATACCGTTATTAGATTAGCGCCATCATTAAATTCCTCTGAAAATGGTTTCGTCGCTAACTCCATCTGCCTGCTATAAGAATATGGGGGGTGCAGCCGGGTAGTGTCGGATGGTATTATTCGCACCTTATGAAACATAAGAATAATTGCTTTTTTTAAGATTGGTGAACAGATGAACAGCAGCGAAATCCGTCTGAAATTTTTGGATTACTTTGCCTCCAAAGAGCACACTATTGTGTCTTCCAGTCCATTGGTGCCGGGCAATGACCCTACATTGTTGTTCACCAACTCCGGCATGGTGCAGTTCAAAGACTGCTTCCTCGGCCACGACAAGCGTCCGTATGTACGCGCTACGTCTTCGCAGCGGTGTGTACGCGCGGGTGGTAAGCACAACGACCTGGAGAATGTGGGTTATACCGCGCGGCATCATACATTTTTCGAGATGCTGGGTAATTTCAGCTTTGGGGATTATTTTAAACACAGTGCCATCAAATATGCCTGGGAATTGCTCACTGAGGTTTATAAGCTGCCAGCTGACAAGCTGTGGGTAACAGTTTACGCCGAGGATGATGAGGCATATGACATTTGGTCTAATGAAGTGGGCGTACCTGTCGAGCGCATTGTACGTATCGGTGACAATCATGGCACGCGCTACGCATCCGATAATTTCTGGCAGATGGCAGACACCGGTCCATGCGGCCCCTGTTCGGAAATTTTTTACGATCATGGGCCTGATGTTTGGGGCGGCCCTCCGGGCAGTGCGGAGGCCGATGGTGATCGCTATATTGAAATCTGGAACTTGGTATTCATGCAATACAACCGCGATGAGAGCGGTGTGCTGCACCCGTTGCCCAAGCCATCGGTGGATACTGGCATGGGGCTGGAGCGCATCGCGGCAGTATTGCAACACGTGCATTCCAACTACGATATTGACTTGTTTCAGAATCTTATCTGCGCGGCGGCGCGCGAAACAAACACTAGCGACCTCACCAACAACTCGCTCAAGGTGATCGCTGACCATATTCGTGCTTGTTCCTTTCTAATCGTGGATGGAGTGATTCCCGGTAATGAAGGGCGCGGCTATGTGCTGCGCCGCATTATCCGCCGTGCCATCCGACATGGTTATAAACTGGGCTGTCGCGCAGCATTTTTCCATAAGATAGTAGTTGATCTTGCCAGGGAAATGGGCGGGGCGTATCCCGAGTTAGTCGTAGCGCAAACGCGGGTAACTGAGGTGCTACGTATCGAGGAAGAGCGATTTTTTGAGACTATTGAGCATGGTATGAAAATGCTTGAAGTAGCACTCGATAAAATCGCAACGGGTGGCCTTGGTTTTGATGTTGGAGCAGGCAATGGAAAGGGTCGAGGTGAAGGTAAATTTCTTCAACCAAAAATCCTTGTGGGCCATATTGCTTTTACTTTGCACGACACTTATGGCTTTCCACTCGACCTGACACAGGATGTATGTCGTGAGCATGGTGTCATAGTTGATGAAGTTGGCTTTAATGATGCCATGACACGTCAGCGCGAACAGGCGCGCGCGGCGGGAAAGTTCAAGATTGCCGCGGGGCTGGGATATGAGGGCGTGAAAACGCAATTCCATGGGTACGAAAAACTGGTTACGCAGGGCAAGGTAGTGGCGTTGTACAAGGATGGCGTGGCTGTGCAAGAGCTGTCCGCTTCTAATACAGGTATTGTGGTGCTGGACAATACGCCGTTCTACGCGGAATCTGGCGGGCAGGTGGGTGACGTGGGTGTGCTGCAGATATCTTCCAATAATCCAACGCTTTTCGTTATAGATGATACACAGAAAATTCAACCCGATGTGTTTGGTCACCACGGACAGGTAAAGAGTGGTTTTATCAAGGTGGGCGATTTGGTCGAAGCTGTTGTCGATGAAGCTGCGCGCGCGCGCACCATCCGTAACCACTCTGTCACCCAT
>JANMWF010000225.1:0-5407 GCA_031393845.1 Nitrosomonadales bacterium
AGTAGGCCGCGATCATTTCGATACCTGGATGCCGCAAGGCACGACCAAACTGTGTGGGGTTGTTCTGGTCGACTTTGTCGCCTGCCTCTAGTGTGTGCCAGTAGTGGCTACCTCGGTTACTGTAGAGTGAACTGAGCAGACCGTGCGCTTCAATCTCGTCATGCACGCCTTGGAAGCTGCTGGCGGTTTCTTCTTCTTCGATGAAGAACATCGAGTAGTGTTCGCCGGTGGCATCATCCATGGTGTTAATCAGACTCCATGTCTGCCCAGCGACCCATTCGTGGGTGTTTCCATCCTGATGGATTATTATGCCTGGCAGAGCGGATTGTTCACGACGCTTTCGGTGCGCGCCACGTTTCTCTGTCTTGGGAACGAGCTCCGTTTTTTGCAGATGCTTTTTAACCTCTGTGTAGCTGCGTGTTCCGCTGGTGCGGTGATACCAGTTATGGAAGTGTTTGACGTTCCAGCCCATATGCTGACGCCGATATTCAGCGGTTATCGCTATCACTTCATTTACGGGTGCTTGGCGATTCGAGGTTTGTTCCAGTCGCCGATCAATCAACCTGTCCAGTCCGCTTGCGTTGGCTGTCTCTCGTTCCATCATTCTTAAGCTTCTTTGAATCTTATCTTCCGTATCTCTTGTAGCACTTGTGGCGGCTTCTTATCGCCTTCCTAAGGCAATATGACAATTGGATAGATCATAAACTCGCAACAATCGCAACACACTGGAGTTGACAATGATATGTAACAGGTGTTAGCTTTATAAATGCGCCGATTTGAGAATCAGCTTGCGGGCGCTTTATAAATACAGCTAAAGCGGGTGAAGCCCGGTTTAGCTTAAGCTAACCGGGTTTTTTTATTCTGCACGAGGGAGTACGTTATGCCAGAACGATCCAACCAAGCAGAACATTCTTATCAGCTTGAAACACTTGCAGTACACGCTGGTATAAAGCGTAGCCAATTTAATGAACATAGCGAAGCGCTGTTTCTCACTTCCAGTTACGTGTTCGATAGCGCGGCCCAAGCCGCTGCACGCTTCATCGGCGCAGAACCGGGCAATATTTATTCGCGTTTCACCAACCCTACCGTTACCATGTTTGAGGAGCGTTTGGCAGCGCTGGAAGGCGCGGAGCAGTGTGTAGCGACGGCGTCAGGCATGTCGGCGATTTTGGCGTGCTGCATGGGTTTGCTGAAAAGCGGGGATCACATCGTTGCTTCGCGTAGTATATTTGGTTCGACGGTAAATTTGTTCGGCACTATCTTCAAACGTTTTGGTGTGGACACGACCTTTGTTTCTGCCACCGATGTGAACGAGTGGGAAGTTGCGGTACGACCTAACACACGGCTATTCTTCCTGGAAACACCGTCCAATCCGCTTACCGAAATATCCGACATAGCAGGCATTGCGGCAGTGGCGAAGCAGCATGATGTATTGCTGGCAGTAGACAATTGTTTTTGCACCCCCGTGCTGCAACGTCCGTTGGAATTAGGTGCGGACATTGTGATTCATTCCGCCACTAAATATCTTGATGGGCAAGGACGCGTATTGGGTGGTGCGGTGCTGGGCAGCAAGAAAGTAATGGAGCCCATATATCAGTTTCTGCGCACGGCGGGGCCGACTATGAGCGCATTCAATGCGTGGGTATTCCTGAAAGGCATGGAGACGTTGAAGATTCGTATGGACGCGCACAGCGCTAATGCGCTGTCCATGGCGCAATGGCTGGAGACGCAGGCGAATGTGGCGCGCGTGTATTACCCAGGTCTCCCGTCGCATCCACAACATGAACTGGCGATGAAGCAGCAGAAGGCTGGTGGCGGTATTGTATCGTTCGAAGTAAAGGGTGGCAGAGAGGAGGCTTGGCGTCTTATCGATAGTACGCGCATGATTTCGATCACGGCTAACTTGGGCGATACCAAGACCACCTTAACTCACCCAGCCACCACCACGCATGCCCGTATAACTCAGGGGGCCAGAGATGCAGCGGGGATTAGTGAGGGTTTGTTGCGCATTGCGGTCGGGCTGGAAGCTGTGAGCGATATCCAGACTGATCTGGCACGAGGGTTATACAGATAAAAAACTGCTATCTCTGGGTTTCTCCATCTGACGATGGCCAACTTGTCGCGTGATTAGTCCAAGTGTGGGAATGACGAGCCAATGAAATTATGCTTGTGAGTTGTGACATTGAAAATATGGCAATCCAAATTGGCAGTGGGCTAAAGTTGCATGGCCTCGTGTTGGTCACAGCCGAGTCATGCACGGGCGGTGCGGTGGCCAGCGCTATTACTAATATTGCGGGCAGTTCTGAATGGTTTGAGCGCGGCTTTATCACTTATTCAAATGCGGCCAAACGCGAGATGCTGGGCATCGCCCAAGACACTCTGACGCGTTATGGCGCGGTAAGCGAGGCTGTAGTGCGCGAAATGGTAGCAGGCGCGTTGTGCCATAGCCACGCGCAGGTGGCATTGGCGGTTAGCGGCATTGCCGGGCCAGCGGGTGGTATGCCGGACAAGCCAGTTGGCACAGTGTGGTTCGCTTGGGGGGTCAAGGAGGAGCAATGTGTTGCGCGCTTGCATCATCTTTCGGGTAACCGAGCAGAAATTCGCATGCAGTCGGTATGCATAGCTTTTCAAGGAGTGTTGGAGCTGCTGAATCAGGTAACGGGGGTAGCTTAAGTTCGTGCTGGTCATGGCAGTCACAATAAATACTGAGGATGTTTTTAAAATCAGGAAATCTGCGACAATCTTCATAGCATCAAAAAATCCATTGCTCATTCGGCAACTAGTTCAGTCGGACTCTTTCTGGTTCAGACTCGGATGGCTTATGCCATAATCGTATATCATTTTTGAAGGGAAAAAATTGTATGGATGATAATAAAAGCAAGGCACTCGCGGCGGCTCTGAGTCAGATTGAAAAGCAGTTCGGCAAGGGCTCTATCATGCGTTTGGGCGAGCATGATATTGCGCGCGATATTCAAGTGGTTTCTACTGGATCATTAGGGTTGGATATCGCGCTGGGTGTGGGTGGCCTGCCGCGTGGACGTGTAATCGAAATCTACGGACCGGAATCGTCCGGCAAGACCACACTCACATTGCAAGTGATCGCCGAAATGCAAAAATTAGGCGGAACGGCTGCATTTATTGATGCAGAACATGCGCTCGATCCGCAATACGCGCAAAAGCTGGGCGTGAATGTCAGTGAGCTGCTCATTTCGCAACCGGATAATGGTGAGCAAGCGTTAGAGATTGCTGATATGTTGGTGCGTTCGGCTGCTGTGGATGTAGTGGTGATTGATTCTGTGGCAGCACTGACTCCTAAGGCAGAAATTGAAGGAGAGATGGGCGAGCCGCAAATGGGTTTGCAGGCACGCTTGATGTCGCAGGCATTGCGTAAGCTGACCGCCAACATCAAGCGTTCCAATACAACGGTGATTTTCATTAATCAGATACGTATGAAAATCGGTGTGATGTTTGGTAGCCCGGAAACCACGACCGGTGGCAATGCTCTAAAATTCTATGCTTCAGTTCGGCTGGACATTCGTCGTGTCGGTGCGATCAAGAAGGGCGATGAGGTGATCGGTTCAGAAACCCGCGTGAAAGTGGTCAAGAACAAGGTCGCGCCGCCTTTCAAACAGGCGGAATTCGATATTTTGTATGGTGAAGGTATTTCTCGTGAAGGCGAAGTCGTCGAACTGGGTGTGCTGCACAAGCTGGTCGAGAAAGCTGGCGCTTGGTACAGCTACAAAGGCGAGAAGATTGGTCAGGGAAAAGATAATGCGCGCGAATATCTGAAAGAGCATCCTGAAATGGCAATAGAAATTGAGAACAAAATCCGCGCTGCGGCTGGGGTAGCTGCGCTCAATGATGGAACAGAAAGCGGTGCCAAAGAAGCCTGAGTTAAGTCTGCACACCCGCGCCATGAGATATCTGGTGCGGCGTGAATACAGCCGTGCCGAACTTCGCGCTAAGCTTCTGCTCCAGGCCACACCAGACGACAATGTGGAGAGGGTTTTGGATGAATTGGTGGCGCGAGGTTGGCTATCCGATTCCCGTACAGTCGAGCAGTTGGTGCGCCTACGCCGCAATCGTTTCGGCATGCAGCGCATCGCATATGAACTTCGCCAGAAAGGTATAGGCGAAGATCTGATTAACGATGCATTACCGCAAATGAGAGATACAGAACTGGAAGCGGCTCGCAGCATCTGGCAAAGAAAGTTCGGTATTGCCCCGGAGGATGCTAAGGATAAAGCCAAGCAGGTACGTTTTATGCAATCGCGCGGCTTTATGCCGGATGTGATTTTTAAGGTTTTACGGGGTGCAGACGATGGTAGGTAGATTGCTTGATTGGGGTGCTTCAAAACCCAGTTTATCGCGCCATCTGTAGTAGTAACTTTATATCCTGCACCAACAATTCGGCGCGCTGGTTATAGGGAGAAAGCAATATGGGCTTGCCGTTCGTGCCAATTAGGTAGGTGCCATCGGAATGGTCCAGCGTATAGCTGCCTTTTTCCACTCGCTTTTCATAATTGACGCCAAATGTCTTGGCTACCTGTGCAGTAGTTTGAATGTCGCCGTATAAGCCCAGAAAAGACGGGTGAAAAAAGGGAACATATTCAGCCAATAGTTTTGGCGTGTCGCGTTCAGGATCCAGTGTGACGAATAGCACCTGCACCTTATCAGCATCTTTATCAAGCAAGCGCATCACCTGCGCTAAATCGGCCAGTGTAGTCGGACAAATTTCGGGACAGTGGGTATAGCCAAAAAATACCACCACCACCTTGCCTTTGTAATCCGATAGTCTGCGTATTTTGCCGTTGGAATCGGTGAGACGAAAACTCGGAGGTTCTTCTGCATACCGCCAACTGATATCAATGGCTTGAAATGGAGCAGGTGGCTTGGATTTCCCGCAACTGACGAGCAGCGTCATAAATAATAATAGTAAAAGCAGGTTGCGCATTTATTTCTCCTTACAACTATTAACAGTGACGTTTAGTCGACCATGTCATAAGCGCTGTTGCGAAAATGATGTAAATCATCAGCTGATGAAAGAGATGATGCGTGTGCAAAGATTAGTTGTGGCAGGTTTTCATTACAGCAATGCTGGTGGTTATAAATAACGTCACATAATCCATGTTCAGATTGAACAACAACACAAGCCACGTCATTAAGCAGTTGCCGGATATGTCAACGCACACGCTTCCCCATGCAGGCTTGTAGTCCGGGCAGGCAAAGAATTTCCAATGACCTATTGCGCACATTAATCAACTTGCTTTCCTGTAGGTGCGATAGTGCGGGGCTGACGGTTTCAAGTTTTAATCCGAGATAGCTTCCGATTTCTTGACGCGTCATGCGCAATTGGAATGTGGTGGGTGAATAACCGCGCACAGCAAAACGCTGTGATAGATTGAGC
>JANMWF010000270.1:0-2263 GCA_031393845.1 Nitrosomonadales bacterium
GTTAAGACTATAGAGATCAAGCCCATAAAAACCGACGTGTTTGCTTGGAGATTTCAGTGCATCGTTATGCTCGCGCAGCCAACCTATAAAATCCAGCACATCTGCATTGCGCCACATCCAGGTCGGGAAACGTTTGAAATCAGCCAGTGCTTCGGTTGCCGAGACATCATTTGACATGCCGCGCACATAACGATTTACGCGATAGGCGGAAGGCCAATCGGCTTCGACGGCAACAGCCGTGAAATTTTTTTCTTTAATCAACCGCTCAGTAATCCGGGCGCGTTCGCGATAAAACTCATGCGTCCCGTGTGAGGCTTCGCCTAGCAGAACCAAGCGTGCATCACCGATAATCAACATAAGTGCATCATAATCATTGTGATCCCCGACCAACGGGTGCGCATCCGTCTTTATCAGATCAATCAATACGGCATCGGGCATCGTGATCATATGCCAGCCTCCTGACTAATATTCTTCGCTTCGCTGTTCTTACGATTTCTTTCAAGCAGGTCATTCACTTCCTCGTCCATAACCTGCGAAAAATCTCTGTACCATAATCCAACCGCACTGAAATTCTCAGGCTTTTCGAGACAGATGACCTCGTCTGCAAGCGCTTCTAATTCGGAACAGGTCATGCGCGCTCCCACCGGCACAGCGACAATTAACTTTGTCGGCCGCTTCTGGCGCAAGGCCGTAATGGCTGCACGCATGCTTGAACCGGTAGCCAGTCCGTCGTCTACGATAATAACGATATGGTCACGGACATCCAGCTCTGGCCGCTGACCACGGTATGTTCGCTCACGACGCTCAAGTTCACGCTGTTCACGCGCTACGATATGCCCGATGATTTCATCGCTGAGCGATAGCTGACGTATCAAATCTTGATTAAGGATGCGTGCCCCGCCAGACGCAATCGCACCCATCGCGAACTCCTCGTGACCGGGCACGCCCAGTTTTCGCACCACCAAAATATCCAGTGGCAGGTTGAGCGCTTCAGCAATTTCGAATGCAACCGGAACACCGCCCCGCGGTAATGCAAGAACCATTGCGTCCGGATAATTGGCGTAAGCGGCTAGGCGGTGCGCTAACATCCTACCTGCTTCGGTTCTATCTCGGAATAACATTTGTTAAGCGTCTCCCTGCTTATAATTGGGGCGCAGATTCACAACAAAGCACAACACCCAATGGGAATGGGATGCTTGGCATGTTGTATCTGACCTCTCCCGGTTTTCAAGCACTACAACCGGGTAAATTATGCAATTGCCTGAGTTGATCAGCGAGAAGCTTTCCAGCCACAACACAAGAGAAGACTGCGTCTAACTGCCAGCCGAGTCTGTGCGACAACGCACATATTCAGGTTTTATTAGGTAGGCCAATTCCAAACCTTTGGCAGCGTGTCTAGAAAAACATTTGAATGGCTTTGCTCGCCGTAGCTATGTCTACGGCGAGCAAAGGAGAAATGCAGAGTGAATTATTTTATTGCGTGAGGCTTTTTTTGCCTAGCTGCCATCTGAGAACTAAACCAATTTCTTCAACTGATACAGTTTTTCCAGCGCCTGCTTTGGGCTAAGTTCATCAGGCGTGATGTCACGTAACGAGGTCAACGCCGGGTGTTCTGGCAGTTCGGGCAAGTCCGGCATGGCGCTGAACAAATCACCCTGCGGATTTTGTGCCGCGCTATTCTGTTCCAGTGTTTGCAGTTGCTTCCGCGCGATTTTAATTACGCTCCTCGGCACCCCCGCAAGAGCAGCCACCTGTAGCCCATAGCTCTGGCTCGCCGCACCTTCGCTCACGCTGTGCAAAAATACAATGCTGTGCTTGTGTTCAATGGCGGCGAGATGAACGTTGGCAAGCTGAGAATACTCCTCGGCAAGTCGGGTCAATTCAAAATAATGGGTGGCGAACAGCGTGTGGCTACGATTCTCTTCCAGTAAATGACGTGCGATGGCATAAGCCAGCGCCAAGCCATCGAAGGTGGAAGTGCCGCGTCCGATTTCATCTACTAGAACCAAGCTATTTTCGGTCGCGTTGTGCAGGATGTTGGCCGCCTCCGTCATCTCTACCATGAAGGTGGAACGGCCGCTGGCGAGGTCATCCGAAGCACCGATGCGCGTAAAAATCTGGTCAATCTCGCCCAGCACGACTTCATCTGCCGGAACGAAGCTGCCGCAGTGTGCGAGCAATGTAATCAGCGCGACTTGGCGCATATAGGTGGATTTCCCGCCCATGTTGGGACCGGTGATAAGCAGCATCTTGCGCGCACTGT
>JANMWF010000287.1:0-25743 GCA_031393845.1 Nitrosomonadales bacterium
CTCTTGCCGCTGCCTTGCTCGTTGTATTGTTGCTCGACCCATGGGCGGTGCTGTCGCCGGGATTCTGGCTCTCTTTCGGTGCAGTGGCATTAATTTTTTATGTAACAGCGCACCGTTTACGCCCTCCGCACTGGTTAATAACGTATGGTCGCGTTCAATGGGCCATGAGCATCGGGCTGATTCCGCCGCTGTTGGCAATGTTCCAGCAAGTTTCACTCGTGTCGCCCATCGCTAATGCTTTTGCCATTCCGCTAGTCAGCTTCGTGGTGGTGCCGCTTACCCTGCTGGGCACTGTGCTTCCCTTCGATTGGCTGCTGTGGCTGGCACATCAGGCCATGAGAGTGTGCGGCTACCTGCTGGAGTGGCTGAACAACCTGCCAGAGGTGGTATGGACACAGCACGCACCGCCCACATGGAGCATAGCCATTGGCATGTTTGGTGTGTTATGGATGCTATTGCCGCGCGGATTTCCCGCACGCTGGCTGGGACTGATCGCCCTGCTACCGATGTTTCTGGTACTGCCCGCATTACCGCCAGAAGGTACACTACGCTTGGTAATCTTCGATGTCGGACAAGGCTTGGCGGTAGCCGCGCAGACACACAACCATGCACTGCTGTATGACACCGGCCCAAATTTTAATAGCGAAGCCAACAGTGGCAACCGCATCCTCATCCCGGCGCTGCGCGGCATGGGCATCGCGCAACTTGACGGTCTGATTCTTACCCACGATGACAACGATCACACCGGCGGCGCATTATCTATTTTGCAAGGGTTGCCGGTAAATTGGCTCTCCTCCTCGCTGGCAGCAAACCATCCTCTGTTGCAACACGCTTCGAACACCCAACGCTGCATAGATGGGCAAACCTGGGAATGGGATGGAGTGCACTTTGAAGTGCTACACCCGTCAGCGGAAAGTTATGCAGCAGAAAAAATTCGCGACAATAACCGCGGCTGCGTATTGAAAATCAGCACGGGCAAACACAGCGTGTTGCTCGCCGCCGACATCGAAAAAGAATCCGAATGGCGATTACTGAAACAGCATGAAGAAAAGCTCCCCGCTACGCTCTTGGTGGTGCCACACCACGGCAGCAAGACCTCGTCGGTGAATGCTTTCGTGGCGGCCATACATCCGCGCTATGCTGTATTCACAGTGGGTTACCGCAATCGCTTCGGTCATCCCCGGGAAGAAGTAGTCGAGCGTTATCGTGCGATTGGCAGCGAACTATTGCGCTCGGACAGAGACGGCGCAATTGTGGTGGAAATGGATACACAGAATATTAGTGTGGAGCGATATCGCAAAAGCCACGCACGATATTGGCAGCAAGCTTTTGATGGTGTGCCTTGAGGACACCCCTAAAAATTCAAATTTCTAGGCAAGACAAGGCACGAGTAAAAAATTTGAGCGCGGCATATAGTTGAGTTGTAAGCGATAATTTTTTTCGAGTAACGCCGTATTGTGACGAAACCGGGTAAGCAGGCAAGTCGCAAAACGGCTGCTCGCAAAATTGAATTTTTAGAGGTGCCCTACAAATATTCTGTTCGGACTGAGCTTGTCAAAGGCCGGTATTGGCGCGGGACTAGCGGTTCGTCAAGCTCGCCGCGAACGGTAATAGTTTTGAACGCATCACTAGTCAGTCACAATCGGCACGCGTGAGGTCAGCGCGCACAGCAACTCATAGCTGATAGTATCAGCCGCATGAGCTATCTGCTCCACTGGCAGACCTTCTCCCCACAGCGTCACGCAACTACCCACATCAGCAGCGGGTAACGTACTTAAATCCACACTCAGCATGTCCATCGAGATGCGCCCCAAGATGCGCGTGCGCTGATCGTCCACCAACACTGGCGTGCCAGTTGGCGCGTGACGCGGATAGCCGTCGGCATATCCGCAGGCGACCACACCAACGCGCATGGGAGCCTCGGCGCGGAATAACCCGCCATAACCGATCGTTTCGCCCGCACGCAACTCTTGCACCGCAATAATGCGGCTTTGCAGTGTCATCACTGGCCGCAAGCCGAGTTGTTGCGCACTGACTTCCGCGAACGGCGATGCACCATACAGCATGATGCCAGGGCGCACCCAATCGGCATGGGTTGCTGGAAAACGTAACAGGGCGGCGGAATTGGCCAGCGAGCGCGCCATGCGATAGGGCGCAACCAGTGTATTGAACACGTCTAGTTGTGCAGCCACGCCGGTCGCTTCGTCAGCCTGGGCAAAATGCGTCATTAACGTGATATCGCGTACGGCAGGGTGGGCCTTGAGTCTTTCCAGCGCAGCGGGAACCTTGTCTGGAGCAAAGCCTAAGCGGTTCATGCCGCTGCCAACCTTGAACCACACCTCCAAGCTGCCACGGCTCGGATAGGCCTCCAGCATGTCGATCTGTTGCTGGTTGTGAATCACACAGGCGAGGTCATATTCAGCCACGAGCGACAAATCGTCCGAGGTAAAAAATCCTTCCAGCAGCAGAATAGTCTGATTGAACCCCGCGTCACGCAAGCATATCGCATCGCGGATATCCAGCAGTGCGAAGCCTTCCGCTGCATTTAGCGCTTCAGCGGCACGTAATAAACCATGGCCATAAGCATCGGCCTTGATCACTGCCATGACGCGCGCGCTGCTCGCGCGACGCGCGACTTGCAGGTTCCACTCTAACGCGGAAAGATCAATACGGGCTTGAATCGGACGGGGCATGAATGCAAGATTGCAGGATAAAGTAGATTGCTGTTAATGATAGCAGGCATCCTATTTTCGTGATATAAAACGCGCTCCTAAAAAGTGCGCCTCCCAATGAATCGCGGATTTTATATTATACTTACGGCGCAGTTCTTTTCCGCACTCGCAGACAATGCACTACTATTTGCCGCCATCGCCTTACTTCACGAAGTACATGCGCCGGAATGGCACACCCCGATATTGCAAGCAGCGTTTGTGGTGTCCTACATCGTGCTGGCACCTTTTGTAGGCGCCTTCGCTGACTCGCTGCCCAAGGGTCACGTGATGTTCATCAGCAACAGTATTAAGCTGTTCGGCTGTATCGCCATGCTGGCCGGGGTAAATCCACTCCTCGCCTACGCAGTGGCAGGTTTAGGCGCAGCGGCCTATTCCCCGGCAAAATACGGTATCCTCACCGAATATTTGCCGCCCGACAAATTAGTACTGGCAAATAGTTGGATGGAAGGATTGACTGTCGCCGCCATCGTGCTTGGCGCACTGCTAGGAGGCATACTCATCGGCCCGAACATTTCAGGCCAGATGCTGCAATGGTGGGACATACCGATAATAGAAACCGGCATCGACTCCGCGCCGGAGCTGGCTATTTCCGTCATCACTTTTATTTATCTCATCGCGGCGATTTTCAACCTCTACGTCCCGCGCGTACCAATCGAACACAAGCCGTTAAGCCGCAACCCAGGGTACTTGATAAATGAATTCGCGCATTGTTTCAAACTGCTATGGAAAGACCCGCTAGGACAAGTATCGCTAAGTGTCACCACGCTTTTCTGGGGGGCAGGCGCCACGTTACGTTTAATCGTGTTGGCATGGGCCGCCACCGTACTTCACTATGACATGGGCGAGGCCGCCAAGCTCACCGCTTGGGTCGCCATCGGCATCGCCATCGGCTCCGTACTAGCAGCTAAATTCGTCAAACTGGAACATGCGGTGAAAGTTTTGCCAGTAGGCATCACCATGGGTCTAATGGTACTGGCCATGATCCCGGTTACCAACTCACCCCTGGCCATTGCGCTGCTCATCATTATTGGCGCAATGGGCGGCTACCTGTTGGTGCCCATGAATGCCTTGTTACAGCATCGCGGCCACTTGCTTATGGGTGCCGGCAGATCAATTGCTGTGCAAAACTTTAATGAAAACATCAGTATTTTCGCCATGCTCGCATTGTTTGCCTTAATGCAAAAACTGGAATTAAACATTCAGACTATTACTTTAGTATTCGGCTTGTTGCTCGCAGGCATCATGACGGTATTGTATAAAAAACACAGTCATGATCAGGATGCGGGGCAGATGTAGCCTTTAGGGCGCCTCTAAAAATTCAAGTTTTTAAGCAAGGCAAGGCACGAGTAAAAAATTTGAGCGCGGCATATAATTGATATGTAAGCGATAATTTTTTGAGTAACGCCGTATTGTGACAAAACGGGGTACGCAGACAAATCGCAAAGCGGCTGCTCGCAAAATTGGATTTTTAGAGCCGTTCTTTAATCTCAAACCAATCCCTGCATCGTAGCAACTGCCAAACACAGATCGTCCCATGCTTTGGCTTTTTTCAGCGGGTTGTGTAGCAGATAGGCCGGATGGTAAGTAATGATAAGTGGAATACCTTTCACCAAACCATAAGAGGATGAACCGCGATAGTCGTGCAACTTACCACGCAGGTCATGCAACGTAGCGTCATGCCCCAGTAAAAAAGCGGCGGTTTCACCCAGAGCCACGATCAGCTTGGGCTGGATGAGTTGAATCTGGCGTTCCAGGTAAGGCGCGCATTGAGCAATCTCATTGGCTTCTGCCGTGCGATTGCCGGGTGGGTAGCATTTAACGATGTTGGTAATGTAAACATTGTGACCGCGTTTCAACTTAATCGCATCCAACATATTATCGAGCAACTTGCCGGATTGCCCCACGTACGGCTCACCTTGAACATCTTCGTCCGCGCCCGGCCACTCGCCCACAAACAACCAGTCTGCCCGCACATCACCCATACCAAAAACCGTCTGTGTACAGCTCGCACGCAGCTTGCAGGCTGTACAATTTTTAACCAATGTTTTTAATTCAGCCCAGTTGCAACTGTCCAGATTTTGTAAATCTGTTTTTTCCATTACAGACTGGCTTGGCACTTGCTCTATCATAGGTTGAGCCGCCACAGTCACTTGCTCAAGTACAGGCGTGGCTTGTCCGCGCCGTTGCCACAGCGGATAGAGATTAAGCTCACGTAATATTGCTTCTTCTCGATTCATAGTAAATATTCCATCACAACCGCGTCTTCGCGCCCATTGTCTGCCGCATAATAGCCACGGCGCAGGCCAATTTCGCGAAACCCGACATCACCATATAGTCCCAGCGCCGCCGCGTTGGAAAGACGCACTTCCAGTAACATGCGGCGCATGCTACAAGCGCGCGCAATTTCCATTGTTGCACCCAATAGCCAACGGCCCAATCCCTTGCGTTGATATTCGGCGACAATGCTGATATTGAGCAAGTGTGCTTCATCCACTGCAACCATGAACACAACATAGCCCAATATTTCACTCTCTGCTTCACACACCTTGCACACATAATTACTTGTAAGCGCATCGGTAAAGTTCCCGCAGGACCACGGATAAGCATGCACGTGTTGCTCAATGCGCACTATTCCAGCCAAATCAGCTGGATTCATATCGCGCAAGATGGTGTGGTCAAGCAATTGGGACAAATTCATCGCTCGCTGGTTTTCAGCGCCACCTTGTCGCGTAAATAAAACGGCATGGCGTGCGCCGCATCCATGCCTTGACCAGCGGCAAATAATGGCGCGGCGAATTCTGCAATAGCAATGGCCTGCGGCACGGCCAGCGTATCGCTGCCAGCAATTTGTCCGGCATAGCGATTATCCAATACAGCGCCATACATGGCGAAACCACTACCTGTGCCAAACCATCCAGAGCCTTGGACCTGCGGAACCAGTTGCGGCAAACACAAATTCGGCTCGCAAATCGTCACCCATGACCCCGCCCGTTTTTCATATGCAGCATGATAAATCTCACCCATGCGCGCATCCAGTGCGCTGATCACTTTATCGTGACCAGCGGCTTGCGCTAATGCTTGCAGCGTACACACTCCCATCACCGGCAAATCCGCTCCCAGCGCCAATCCTTGCGTCACCCCACAGGCAATGCGCACGCCGGTGAATGAACCCGGCCCGGCGCCGAATGCAATACCATCCAATTCCGTAAGTTTGATACCCGCTTCATGCAATAAATTATCCAGTATCCCTATCAGTAATTCGGAATGGCGCTGCCCAACCAGTTCGCTATGACTGACGACATTGCCGCCCTGCCATAGTGCGACAGAGCAATATTCAGTGGAAGTTTCCAGCGCCAATATACGCATCACTATTAAGAATTACTCCATTGAATAAAATGCACTTAATCATTCCCGTTTAAGCGGAAACGATTAAGTGATGACATGACATTGTCAAAATTTATGTTGATTCAGACCAACAATAGCGCGACCGCCTGCGCCGCGATACCTTCCCCGCGCCCGCTAAAACCCAGTCTTTCAGTGGTGGTCGCTTTCACATTCACAGCATTCACCGCCACACCCAAATCAGCGGCAATATTCTCTACCATGCGCGGAATGTGCGGTGCCATCCTGGGTGCTTGAGCAATGATAGTGGCATCCAGATTGCCTATGCGGAAACCCGCATTGGTCACCATACGCACTACTTCGCGCAATAAAATGCGGCTATCAATATTTTTAAACTTGGAATCGGTATCTGAAAAGTGACGCCCGATATCACCCAGTGCTGCCGCACCCAGCAGGGCATCACAGATGGCGTGCAACAGCACGTCAGCATCGGAATGGCCGAGCAGCCCCTTGTCATGGAGTATCTCCACGCCACCAATAATTAACTTGCGCCCCTCGACCAATTGATGAACGTCAAAACCCTGTCCGATTCTCATATTTATTTTTTTCGAGCTAACAACAATTCCGCCAACTCAATATCCTGCGGATAAGTTACCTTAAAATTGCTGGAACTACTGGGCACGAGCTTGGGATGGAAACCCAGTGCCTCGACTGCAGAGGCGTCATCCGTTACATTCGGGGTAGTTCGTAGCGCCTGCAGCAATAGCCCAGTGCGAAACATCTGCGGAGTCTGCGCCTGCCATACTCCCTCACGATTCTCGGTATGCACAATTCGGCATTCAGCATCGGCACGCTTCAAAGTATCCGCCACCGGCACAGCCAGAATGCCGCCAACCTCGTCGTTGCGCAATGCTTCAATCAAGCATGCAAGCTGCTTATGGCTCAAACAAGGCCGTGCAGCATCATGCACCAGCAGCCAGTCATCGAGTTCAAGTTCCGCTGCCATTAGTCCATTCAGCACGCTTTCCGCGCGCGTTGCGCCACCACAAAATAGCGGCTGCAGCTTATCTTCGAATAACGACCAGTCATAACTATGCCAGTACACGTCATCAGGCGCGAGCACTACAAAGACAATACTGATATCCGAGCTGGCACACAAAGTTGCAAGTGCGTGATGAATCATCGGCAGCCCGGCCAGCGGCAGGTATTGTTTTGGTAACTCACTATCCATGCGAGAACCACAGCCAGCGGCTGGAACGAGTGCAAAAATTTCAGACATTGTTTGAAGGGAAAATGTGGACCTGTTCAATCAGACCGACTCAAATTCAATACGAACTGCGGCATAGCCCTGATCTGCTCCAACGAGCGTAAGCACCAACTGGTTGCCACCTTGTCAAAACATTCTATCATCTTCATTTCTCGATGTACGCGGTCATTTTCTGACACAGTGAGGTACGTTGAGAAAGTGGAACCCGCCCCGGCGAATCAAAAAAGACCCGCCCCGGTGTATTGGTGCCATTGATGAACATGCGCCTTGCTGCCCTTGATACTCATGCCTTGGCCGCATGGTTAGACAAGAAAACCAAGCAAGCCCCCACCACTGCCGCCCAAGCCTTCCGCGCTCTTCGTGCTTTCCTGACACGGTGCGTCAAACATCACACCTACTGTGCCGCCGTTCAAGCTGGCGCGTGTCAGTCCGATGACGTGAAAAATAGAGTGCCTTCACCGAAAATAAAAAAGAATGACAGCCTACGCAAAGCGCAGATTAAGCCGTGGTTTGAAGCGGTAAAAAAGATTGGCAATCCAGTAATCGCCGCCTATTTGCAAGGATTGCTATTGACGGGCGTAAGGCGTAACGAACTGGCCGCGCTGCGCTGGCATGACGTAGATTTTCAGTGGAAGAGTTTGACTATACGCGACAAGGTGGAAGGGGAGCGCACCATACCGCTAACCCCATATCTGGAATATTTAATAGCCGCCCTGCCCCGCCGCAATGAGTTTGTTTTCTCAAGCCCCGCCGCTGCATCGGGAAGGATTGAAGAGCCGCGTATTCAACACGTCAAAGCATTGGCCGCCGCCGCACTTCCCGCGCTGTCCCTGCATGGTTTGCGCCGTTCCTTTGGCACGTTGTCCGAATGGGTGGAAGTTCCTGCCGGTATTGTTGCGCAGATAATGGGGCATAAGCCCAGCGCGATAGCTGAAAAGCATTACATACAGCGGGAACTGGACTTACTGCACCTGTGGCACGTCAAAATTGAAGCATGGATATTAGAGCAAGCCGGAGTCGAGTTTGTACCAGTGCAAGCGGGTTTGCGTGTAGTTAAAACAGGAAAATAAACGTAACTACAAATAACTATTGACTTCACCATTAAACATAACTACATTAAACACTATGCAAATCACTTTCGACGAAGCCAAGGACGCACTGAACAAAAGCAAACATGGCTTGTCATTGTCCGAAGCCGAAAAGTTGGAATGGGATGACGCATTGATATGGCAGGACACCCGCCGCGATTACGGCGAAGCACGCATGATTGCATTGTGTGCGATTGGTGAACGGCTTTACTGCGTGGTGTATGTTGACCGCGAGGACGTGTGCAGAATAATCAGCCTGCGCAAGGCTAATAACAAGGAGAAAAAACTTTATGTATCTAACAACTAAATCCGGCAAAAAAATCCTGCTCAATACGCCTGAAGAGGATGCGCAGATTACCGCCACCGCGCTAACCGACCCCGATAATTTACCGCTGACTGATGCAGAGTTACAGCAATTCAAGCGCGGGCGTGGAAGGCCACTAGGGAGCGGGAAAAAAGAACAGGTAACGCTTCGACTGGATGCGCAAATACTGGAGCGATTCAGGGCGACCGGCAACGGCTGGCAGACCCGCATAAATGATGCCCTGCGGGATTGGGCGAAACATCACTGACAAGGTGCGAACATGAGCAGAATGCACAACCCCCCGCACCCCGGCGCAACCTTGCGTGAAGACGTGTTGCCCGCACTAGGGTTAACCATTACCGATGCAGCCAAGCAGCTAGGCGTTACCCGCGCCGCCTTGTCCCGCGTGTTGAATGAACACGCTGCAATATCCCCGGCAATGGCACTGCGCCTTGAGGGATGGCTAGGTTTAGAGAATGGCGGCCATGCCGATGCGTGGATTGCACAACAGGCTGAATATGACCTATGGCAAGTGCGCAAAGCAGGAATACCGAAAGTGCAACGCGCCCAACTGATAGCCGCATAACGAGTTTGCCCCCGCCTAGCTTTAGCGGGCGAAGAGCCGGACACTTTCACCGGCCTGACGGGGGTTCCTAGCTAGCAGAAAGCGAGGTTTTAAACATGGAAGGAGAAGAAATTATTGTTTACGCGTTTTTTGCCATCATTATTGCTTGCGCGTTTATCTTCGGCGGCTCGATAGTAGGGATGCTTGCGATTATTGCCATCATCCTATTGCACATGGTGTAAACCATAATCAGCGTGTTTTGAAAGGGCGCACCATGCAAAATTCGGATGCAGCACTTGATAAAGAGGAAAGACTCAAGCGCGATATTAAAACGATGATAAACACGCCCCTTGAAGTTACCAAAGACAAACGCGACCAAGAAATACAGGAACAAGCTGCCGCAATCCGCACTATCGAACGACCCGAAGGCCGCTATTCAATAAACGAAGCCGTCATTCTGTTGCTTGCTGAAACTGGCGAATACTTCCGAGTCGGAAAGGCCACATGGAACGGGGATTTACGCTCCTATGCGCCGGGTAGCATCAAGCCAGTAATTAGCGCAGGAAATAACCCCAAAGACTGGATGAAGTACGATGATGCCGCTGAAATTTTGTGGAGTGACCTAAACGATTGGCTTGCTAAAAATTATCCGCTGGTTAAATTCAGATTCCCGAAGGGGAAAGCCAAGCAAGGCACAAGTCAGAGCAGTGATGACTGGAAAGACAAAGCCCGCGCTATTGCTGACAAATTAGCACTTGAAAGACACCAAAGGGGTGAGCGCGAAATAACTGCACGAAATATCAGCGATGCAGTGGCGACCGAACTAGCGAAAGATTCAACAACGCACGGCACCCGTGGCGAGCGTAGCGGCGGGAACATTCGCAACCTCGCATTAAAGGGCTGGAAATTCATTCCACCGACTGGCACGAATGGCACAAGTGGCACGAAAAAATAAAGGGTGATTTTCATTCCACTGTAGTAGCGTGGAACCCCATAACGGCGCGGCTTTACAGCTTGCGCCGTTTTTGTTGTGGCACGAAAAAATATAGGTTCAATCCAGCAATATATCAATGCCGATGTACCTACCCGCAAGGGACGGAATACATGGGTGTTGGTAGCTGATTATCGGCAAGTTATCGACACCCATTACACCGTTTCAGGCGGGTAATTTTGGAGTATTGATAATGAACTTTGATAACCCGCAATTCACAAAGCTGGAGCTGGTAACACGCCCCACTGTAACAACGGAAGAAGCTGCGCATTACTTAAACCGCAAGCCGCAAACTTTGCTCAGTTGGGCGAGCACAGAACCTAAAGGAGCAATCAAACCGCGTCGCATCATGGGGCGATTGGCTTGGCCGACGGCTGACATTCGCAAACTGCTGGCAGGTGAGGCCGTATGAGCCACGCCACTATCCTGATAAGCCGCATCATGGCCGTGGCGCATCCTGACATCGCATTGTTGGCCGCGCTGCTGTGCCTGCTGTTGTGGGGTGCGCAATGATGACAATTCCCTCCCTCGATGATTGGGCGCGCACCGCCTTCGACATGCCGCAAACGCTACTCGCCACGCTACCTGAACCACTGGCCGTCGAAGCGCGGCGATATGAAATCGAGGCTGCACGGCGTGCCGCAAAGCAGCTACAAGCCGCACTGCCGCGAGCGGTAATGCCAACACCTGCACCAGCACCAGCGAACGCCTCCATGGCCTCAAAAACGCCCGACGAAATAGATGCGCGGATTTTGGCAGGCATGAGCAATCGGCCTGCCGCACCAAAGGTTGCACGAGAACCTTACAAGCTACTGACGCGCGATAATCTGGCCTCGACGCCACTAATGCGCGACCTGCTAAAAGGTATCCTGCCGCGTTATGGCACTGCCGGATGGTATGGCGCAAGCATGGCAGGCAAAGGGTTCCTGCTGATTGACCTGATCGCCGTTCTTGCGACTGGTGGCGTTTGGTTTGGCCTGCAAACCGAGCAAATTTTTATAGTCTATGTGATTCTCGAAGGCGCTGGTGGAATGCCGAAACGGATTTTGGCGTGGGAGAAACACCATGGCACAACATATCCATCCGGCGTGCGATTCATCACGCAGTCGCTTGACTTGCGGAATGCTGGCGACATCGAGGCGCTGATCGAGGCAATCCGCGACGCCGGATTTTCCGATGGTCTTGTGGTGATCGACACGTTGAACCAAGCCTCGCCCGGCGCGGATGAAAATTCATCGCGCGATATGGGCGAGCTGATCGCCGCCGCCAAAAACATTCAGGAAGCCCTGGGTGGGCTTGTGATGCTGGTGTCGCACGTCGGCAAAGACCAGTCACGTGGTTTACGGGGGCACTCGTCATTGTTGGCCGCGCTGGATGCCGCTGTTGAAGTACGGCGCGACGGTGATCGCCGCGAATGGCTGGTTGCGAAAACCAAGGACGACGCCGACGGCGCGGTGTATCCGTTCCGCCTGCCAGTGATCGAAATTGGCGAGGGCGAGGACGGCGACCCGATTACTTCCTGCGTTGTCGAGCCGGAGGAAAACGCCAAATCTGCCACCCGCTCAAAACTGCCGAAGGGTGGAAACCAGCGTATTGCATGGGATGCTCTGGGCGAGTTGCTGCGTGCTTCCAAATCTCTTGGTAAAGGTGGTGCGCCTGCTACTCGTCCATGCGTCGAACTTGAGGCCGCCGTCAAATCGATAGCACCACGGCTAACCTGCGAGGAAAAACGCCAACCCGAACGCACGAGGCAGGCTCTTACCGGATTAATTGCCAGCAAACTTGTTGAGCATCGAGGGGGCTGGTTATGGCTGCCGTAATTTCCCGAACTTCCCGAAACACCCCGAAACGGGAACGCCGTCCATCCCGAACTTCCCGCTCCCCCTATAAGGGGGACGGAGAACGGGAAACGGGCGGGAATTTAAACCAGCAATTGAAAGGAACGAACCATGACACGAAACCAAACTATTGAACGCATGTTTTCAACCATCGGAACCGATGGCATTCTAGCGTTGGTTGCCGAAGGCCAGCGCCGCCGCATGACAACGAGGGCGATTGCAAAGCATTTGAACATCCCGATGAGCAGTGCAGAGTTCTTCGCCCTCGGCCACGAAAACGAATTCCCGCTAAACCCCGGCGAGCGTGTTCGCATGTTGGCAGACGCTATGGGCTGGTGCGGCAATGGCACCGTAATTGCGCAACAGTACGACGACGAATTTATCCGCCTACGAAAAGATGGCGCACCGGAAAAGATTGGCTGCATCGTTTCTGCTTTGCGCCATGAGGTCGTATTGACCGACATGCCGGAGCTGCTGCCGGAAGGTGCAACCTTCAATGATTGTGGCTACCTCGTCGTTCCATGCGAACCTACTCCTGACGGAAAACATCTGCACTTCTACTGCCCCCATTGCAAAAAATGGCACCTTCACGGTATTGGCAACGGCGGTTATGTCGGCGCGAATTGCCAAAAACATGACTCGCCATTGCTGGCGCGTGGCAGTATTTTCCTGCTACCGAAATCGGTGCATTGACCATACGCGAAACCATCCGTTGCTTGCTCTACCGCCGAATGAAGCGCACCGACCACCTGCGCGGAATGCGCCTTGCACTTAGCGATGATGCGCTTAAATCGCTGTTGCAACCTTCGATTGAGAAATGGGGCGTTGACTTGGCGCTTGACCGCTACGGATTACCTCTGATCGAAGGCCGGGCTTTTCTTGCAGGTAAACCCTACGTTGAACCCGAACGCATAACCTGCGGCGCGAAAACCAGAACAGGCGCACCTTGCAAGCGCCGCCCTATTGAAGGCAAGAGGAGATGCAGAAACCACGGTGGACTGAACTCCGGCAAGCGCACCCCGCAAGGCCGGATCAATGCCGGAATAGGTTTGCGCGCATGGCACGAAGCCCGTAAGAATGCCAAGCAGAGCCAGCAGAACGAGCTGTAAGGCGTTTTCTCACGCTGGCTGATACCAACCACCCCACCGCGCCCGTGCCTGCACGTCATGAGCAATATCAGCATTTGCTTACATGCTAGTGGTTGCTAACCCGCTGCATTGTCGGGCGGCTTTGTTGCGTTATGGATTGCCTATATACTTTGGCCTGACGCAGGCATGGCGCTGCTTACAATAGGTCTGGCGTGGCATTACAAGAAGTACGAAAAGGAACAACCGGAAGAAGAACGGGGGCAGTATTCTTTCGCTGAGTTCGAGGCGCGGGGTAAGCGGGTAGGTCTGTGGGTTGATGCTGAATCCGTGCCGCCGTGGGAATGGCGGCACCGGGAGAAGTCTAAGGACTAAGGGGGGAGTATGTGGATAAGAAAATGTCTTCTGATGTGCGGATTGGTTGGGGTTGTTCTTTCGATAGTCTGGGCAGTTCCGGCGTCCGCACAGGTAATGTACAAATGTACATCATCGAATGGATGGCTTTCCTACAGCTTCCAAGCTAGAAATTCGGCTAGAGAATCGTGTTCCGCTATCACCATGTCCGACGCATACAGGGATGGGGTCGTCTTGAAGCAATTGAGCCTAGTTTGCACTGGATTAACTGAGTACAATTACAGTATCACGATTCCAGCTGTGCGGGGCACTGAAACATTTCATCTTGTGAACGGTCGCTGGAACGACCTTTCATGTCTTTGGACTACAAAGCACATTTTCTGCAGCGATCGCGACGATGACATCCAGATGGGGGATCATACCTTAAGTATCAACAGATACAGCGGCTCTATCAAGAACAAAGACCGCTTCTTTTCCAAGGGCAAGTTGGATTTGTTGACCGAGTTCGATGGGACTTGCGAGGTTAAGGCCAACGCCAAGTTTTAGGTATTTGGTGTGCGGCTCGCACTGCGTTGCTCGTTCCCGCCTCGCCTGCCGCGCACCCATCCGCCCCAAGTGGCTCCCTCTTTTTTATTTTGCAATCGTGATTTATTGAATGCCGAATGTCTTTTTTGGGTGTAGAGGGGGCTACCTACACATTTCCATAACTAAGATACTATGTTTTGTTTCCTGCGCCATGATGTAAACCCCTGAAGTCCTAAACCAGCCAGTAGCATGGAGTAGGTTTCAGGTTCGGGGACTGCCGCGATAGGAGGTGGGACAACATCGCCATCTCTAACCATCCAAGCATACAGGAGGTTGTCATTTTCCCCTCCGCCGCCTTGAAAACCACTGCCAAACCCAAATACCCATGCACCAATTAGATTGTTTAGTTGCTCTTCTGATTGCGACCAATAATTCCCGCCTTGAACATTATGGAACAAGTTGAAATTATCGTTATGAATTGACAGAATTGAACTGTTAGCTACGCCTCCTAATTCCTCATAGAACAGATGGCCCATTTCACTTCCAGTACAGTTCCAACCACTAGAAGTTCCTTCAGTAACAAATCTTGAGCAACTGGAATCAGGTACAAGAGTTTTTGGTAAACGCCAACCACTTACCCCTAGGATAGTTGAGGTTGCCTCCCACCAAGCTGTGCTCCAAACAACGGCGCCAGAGACAGAATTAGCGGATGCATAATAATTGGCATCCGCTAGCCATGTAATATTCAAGTCAGTGTCATACACAGCTTGGCCGTTGAGTCTGATTTCAAGGGCAGCATGAGCAGTTGCGGATATCAGGCAGGCAATTGCAAAGAATAATGAAACAAGTTGTTTCATGGGTTGAACCGTACAGTTAAGTTATTGTGTCGATATATAAATATACACCAATCAACAAAAATTGATACTGTACCTTGGTACAAGTAAGCAAGGCGAGAGGCATTCCTGAGATTTCAAAATCCACTTTTTTTCTTAAATCGAAATCCTGAATTATTGAATGCCAAAATAGATTCTTCGGGAGCGGAGGGGTGTTATTAAAATTTCACACACACAAGGCAAGCCCCTCCCCCCGGCCTGCTGCTAGGCGCAAAAGTTGGCTGGCCATGGTGCTGACCGTGGAGCTGGTGACAGCTTGAAAGTCGGCGCTAGTGGCACGGCGATTCTGACAGCGTGGCTGATCAAGACTTTCGAAAAAGTGTGGTGACATATTGGTGACATGGTGCAAGGTTAACCGGAAACGAAAAAGGCTCGCATCGCTGCAATCCTTATGTATATTGGTGCCGCTTGTCGGATTCGAACTGACGACCTACCGCTTACAAGGCGGTTGCTCTACCAACTGAGCTAAAGCGGCGACAAAATCATGGGTGTGGCGTTCAGATGCTCTAACTCACCTAAACCGCACACAAAAACTGGTAGGTCGTGCCAGATTCGAACTGGCGACCAACGGATTAAAAGTCCGCTGCTCTACCGGCTGAGCTAACGACCCATATCCCTAAAGAAGGGCGCATTATACGGACTTTACCCGCCCTGTCAACGCGACAGGGCGCATCATCATGCACTGCGATAGCGTGTCGGGTCGACTATTCCTGCGGTCTTGAAACCAGCCCGGCGCAGTCGGCAGGAATCACACACAGCGCATGCGCGGCCATCCGAATCGGCTTGGTAACAGGACACGGTCAGGCTGTAATCTACACCAAGCTCTGTACCTAGTTTGACTATGTCAGCCTTGGACAAGCGCAACAATGGCGCATGCAATGTCAGATGCTTTCCCTCTACCGCTGCCTTGGTCGCGAGATTGGCCATGCTTTCAAAAGCCGCTATATATTCTGGACGACAGTCTGGATAACCGGAAAAATCAACTGCGTTCACCCCAATGAATATGTCCTGCACCTGCAATACTTCCGCCCAAGCCAAGGCGAGTGACAGCATAATGGTGTTGCGCGCTGGCACATAGGTCAGCGGAATGCCTGTTGATGTCTGTTCCGGCACCGCAATACGCGTATCGGTCAAAGCAGAGCCACCAAACCCAGTCAAGTCAACTCTGATAACACGCTGTTCAATCGCACCCAGTGCCTGTGCCACACGCTCTGCTGCAGCAAGTTCAGCATGATGGCGCTGCCCATAATCCACACTCAACGCATGGCAGATATAGCCCTGCTGCTTTGCTATGGCCATCACTGTGGCGGAATCCAGACCACCTGACAACAACACGACTGCATTCTTCATTTTCCCTGCTGACCGCCCCACAATAACTTGTGCAGTTGCACTTGCAGGCGCACCGGCAAGCTATCGCGCAGAATCCAATCGGCCAGTACTGTAGGTGACAATTGATCGTGTGCGGGCGAAAATAGTACAGTGCATTTATCAGCCAAATCACGTTCACTCAGCACCTGCTTGGCCCATATGTAATCGGACTCATCGCATAAAACAAATTTTATTTCGTCGTGCGTATGCAATGCGGCAAGATTGCTCCACAAGTTCTTTTTTACTTCGCCTGATGTTGGTGTCTTGATATCCAGAACCTTCATCACACGAACATCGACACTAGACACGTCCAACGCCCCGCTTGTTTCCAGCGAAACCTCATAACCTGCATTGCACAAGGCACTTAGCAAAGACAGGGAATTTTTCTGCGCCAATGGCTCACCCCCGGTAACCGTAACATAGCGTGTATTATGCCGTGCCACTTCAGTGAGTATTCCCGCAACTGTCATATTCTGTCCGCCGCTAAAAGCATAAGCAGTATCACAGTATGAACAACGCAGCGGACAGCCAGTCAGGCGCACGAAGACCGTCGGCAGGCCGACTCGGCTCGTTTCGCCTTGTAAGGAAAAAAAAATTTCGGTTATTCGCAACTGCTCGCTGACGGAGCACGTAATCATGGAAATTGACTTTATTTAAGATTCGTCAGCCGTTTCATGGTTTTATCGGCCGGGGTGTAACGACTGGCTCACGCTTATCTAAACGTCGCACGCGGGTATCCAGATCAACGTAAGAGTCTTTCTGCCGCTTCTCCACTTCTTGCAGATTATGCGCCAGCACTTCGTACTGCCCACGCAACCCGCGCAGCGTATCGATCTGCGCCTGAAGGTCGAGTATCTCACGGGTTTGCTGCTTACGTGTCTCGATCTGTTGCCTTATAGTTTCATCTTGCTGCTTAATTATTTCAGTTTGCTGCTTGCCGCTACCTTCCAGATTGGACACGCGTTCTTTTAGTTGACGGATTTGATTATGTGCCTCTTCATCGGTGAAGAAGGCAGCATGTGCTGAACATGCTGCAACGGCACCCCATCCAGCAAACAGTAAAACGTAAAGTTTCATGCTCGGCCTACTTTGATGGATAGTTCAAATCAGTGCGCCGATTTTGAGACCAAGATGACTCGTCATGCGTTCTACCTTTAGGTTTTTCTTCTCCATAACTAACCGACTCAATCTGGCCTTCTCTAACACCACCCATCAGCAACATCTTTTTTACTCCATCGGCACGACGCTGCCCCAAAGCCAGATTGTATTCACTACTTCCACGCTCATCTGCATTTCCTTCCAGACGCACTGAAAGACTTGAGTGCTTGGCCAGGTATTCAGCATGTGCTTGCACAATCAGCTTATCTTGTTCTGATATAGTATCTATGTCAGTTGGATAATATATAACGCGCTTAGCCAGCAAACTGCTTGGGTCATTAAAAGGATCATTCGCTCCAAATTCAACAGAGCCAGAGCCAGAGCCAGAACCAGAACCAGAACCAGAGCCAGAGCCAGAACCAGAACCAGAACCAGAACCAGAACCAGGATAAATTGTAACGCCAGAGGCAGTAGTAAGTGGGTGATCACCAGCTACTGATGCAGTAGGAAGAGAGGTTGCATCCATGGATGCATCTTTACCGTCATTCTTTGTACCGGCTACAGGAGGTTTAGCGCAAGCAACTAACAAGTGTATTAATAATACGCCCATCATTAGTTTTTTAAAATTTTTCGTTGTATTCATAATATCAGCTCTCGTAAAATTGCTGTTTTAAAAAGCCTAACATTAGCCGCATGCATCTTCGGCGTGCCAGAACATCTTCTTATTAATCCTGCCATCACTCAAACAAGGTGACGCTCAAATGCTGGCTGACCGTATACCAAGGATACGTATGCTCATACTTTAAAGTATCGGACAAAGACACGCTTACTTAAGGGCATCGAGACGTTTCTTGGCCTGATCAGCTATTTTGCTTCCTGGGTATTTGGCGATTATTTGATTAAGCGTTTTTTTTGCCCCAACTAAAGCCTTAAGTTGATTCTGACTATCTGCAATACTTAACATAGCATCTGGCACATCAGGGCTGGACGGATATTTGCTCACCAACAACCGATAACTGTCCAATGCACTCTTGTAATCTTTCAACGAAAAATAGGCGTTACCCATCTCATAGTGGATATTAGCCACGTGCTTCGACTCAGGATATTTTTTCAAAAACTCCTGGAACGCATTGATGGCATTCTGATGATTACCAACTTTAACATGGCCATGCGCCAACCCATAAGCACGATTTTCCATGGTGGCAGTGTCTGTTTCCAAGGCATTTCCATTAACTGCCTTAAAAGATGATGAAGGTGCATTTTCACCCCCTACCGTCTTGGTGGGCTGAGAAGCAGAAGGCGCTGATGATGTCCCAGCCACTATCGATTCAAAATGGCGCAGACTGGCATCCATATCAATATAGAAATCTTTTTGCCGTTTCTCCGCATCCTGCAAGTTGCGCAACAGATCTTCGTTCTGGCTGCGTAATCTACGTAACTCCATATTCAGCGCATCAACCTGCGCTTGCAGCTTCTGAACAGAACTTATTTGTTGCTTGCTAATTTCTGCCTGCCGCTTCTCCACTTCCTGCACAGTATGTATCAACTCTTCATTCTGACCTCGCAACTGGCTTGCTTCATCATCCTGGGCCTCAACCTTTTTTTTCAGATCAAGAACAGCTATTGTTTCAACGTGGCGCAAGCGGCTATTTAAATCACTGTTGAAATTTTTATGTTTTTTCTCTATTTCCTGTAAATTGTGCATAAGCTCTTCATTCTGACTATGCAATTCGGTATTCTTTGCCTCAATATTTTTTTGTAAATCCAGCATGGAACTAATTTGCAGCTTGTTGGCTTCCACCTGCCGCTTTTCCATATCCTGTAGGTTATGGGTTAATATTTCTTCGTTGTGACTGCGTAACTTATGCAACTCTTCATTCAAAGCCTGGATCTGCTTTTGTAGTTCAAGCGGAGATACAGCTTCAAAATGGCGTATACGAGTATCCAGATCGGTATATACATCTTTCTGACGTTGATTCGCATCCTGTAATCTGTGATCCAAATCTTCATTCAGACCCTGCAACTTGCGAAATTCTGCGTTTTGAGCCTCGATCTGTACTTGGAGACCCAGCATAGCTTGGGTTTGTTGCTTTCCGCTTTCTTCCAAGTGGGAGGTGGTTACCTTAAACTCAGCTTGCTGCTGGTCGAGAATAGAATTAATTTGTTGCTTACTCATTTCCTCGAGCTGTGAAATGCGTATTTTGAATTGGGCTTGCTGCTGATCAAGCATGGCATTAAGTTGTTGCTTGCCATTTTCTTCCAAATGTGACAGATGCTCATTAAACTGCGCTTCCTTAGTGAGCAGAGAACTAGTTTGTTGTTTAATTATTTCGACTTGATTTTTACTGGCTTCGGCTTGCTGCTTACTGCTTTCTTCTATCTTAGAAAGATATACCTTCAGCTGCGCTTGCTGATCTTGTATAAAGCTAGCTTGTTTTTTATTAGCTTCAGACTGTCGCTTCTCGGCATCCTGAAAATTAAGCATCAATTTTTCATATTGACCGCGTAAGCTGAGCAATGACTTTTCATGATCACTATAGAGGTTTGTCAGTCGCTTTTCCGTATCCTGTAAATTGTGAACATGTTCTTCATTTTGACCATGCAACTTGCGCAATTCCGTCTTTTGAACATCAATCTCCGTTTGCAGATCACTAATAAAGTGGGCTTGTTGCTTGATGGTTTCAACTTGCTGTTTACCTGCACTTTCCAGAGTAGATAAGCGCTCCTTTAGTTGCCGGATCTGATTGTGTGCCTCATCGTCGCTGAATAATGCAGCCTGAGCTTGCCCTATAACAACACACAATCCTGCAAACAGCAAAACTTGAAACCTCATACCTGACTTACTTAACGTTATAGATCAGGTCAGTGCGGCGATTTTGTGACCAGGCAGTCTCATCATGTGCAGTAGACATTGGCTTTTCTTCACCATAGCTAACCGACTCAATCTGGCCGTCTTTAACACCACCCACTAACAACATTTTCTTTACACCCTCAGCACGACGTTGACCCAAGGCCAAGTTGTATTCACTACTTCCTCGTTCATCGGCATGTCCTTCCAAACGCACCGAACGATTTGGATGTTCAGCCAAATACTTGGCATAAGCTTGCACAGTGCGCTTATCCTGTTCTTGTACGGCATCTACATCTTTTAGATAATAAACACTGCGCTTAGCTAGCAAACCACTCGGGACGACAGAAGAATCCTCAGCGACTGCTTCCCGCGCTGCAGCCGCCTTAGCAGCATCTCGTGCAGCATTCGCCTTAGCAGCATTCTGCGCAGCAGCCGCATTAGCCGCTTCGCGTGCCGCTGCCGCATCAGCAGCTGCCTGTGCAGCAGAAGCCTTAGCGGCTTCAAGTTCTACCGCAATTTTGGCTGCGTTAGCCGCTTCCCGCGCAGCAGCTACATTAGCTGCTTCAAGTTCCGCCGCAACCTTAGCTGTGTTAGCCGTTTCCCGCGCAGCAGCCGCACTAGCCGCTTCGCGTGCCGCTGCCGCATCAGCAGCTGCCTGCGCTGCAGCCGCCTTAGCTGCTTCCAGCTCAGCATTTTGTATTTCAGCAGCATGCACCGCCGCCAACGCTGCCTCTTCAGCTGCTGCCTTTGCCGCTGCTGCTTTGGCAGCCTCCAGTGCAGCATTTTGCACCTCAGCAGCGCGGGACGCCGCCAATGCTGCCTCTTCAGCCACAGCCTTTGCCGCCGCTTCTTCGGCTGCTGCCTTTGCCGCTGTTTGTTCGGCAGAAGTAGAAGCTGATTTAGAAGTTTGAGACACGCTGTTTTGGTCATTCAATGTATCAACCGCAACTGATGCACCAGGAGCAGAGCCCGCCGCTGCAGACAGGGGTGCATCAGCTGGCCGACCCCTCTTCTTGAGGTCACCTGCAGGTAGTTCGTCACTGGCACAAGCAACTAGTAGGCTTGCCAACAATACTCCAATCACTATGTTTTTCATCCCCTACCCCTTATCCCATTATCAAATAATGTTACTACTTCAAAAAAGGCCCCCAAGTTGGCTCACGAACATCCCCTGCCTGTGAGGACAGCCTTTGCTTAACCCTGCCATCGCTGGAAACAATGGCCAGTATACCACGGCCCTGCGCCTCAGTTGCAAAGAGCACCAGCTTTCCGTTGGGTGAAAAGCTTGGTCTTTTTTCCCATCCACCTTCGGTCAATAACTGCATCTGCCTAGTCTGGAAATCCTGAACGGCAATATGAAATCGCCCACTAATTTGATGCGCAAAAACAAAACTCTTACCATCCGGGCTATATCGCGGCGAGAAATTATTGTGACCTTCAAAAGTCAGCCGCTCGGCAGTCTTCCCCTCCACTGGCATCCTGTAAATTTGCGCGCTACCTCCACGATCAGAGGTAAACAACAGATATTGTCCATCCGGAGAAAAACTAGGCTCAGTATCGATCGCACCGCTGAATGTAAGACGACGCAAGTCGGTGCCATCCGAACGAACCAGGTATATCTGCGGGCTGCCATCGCGCGTCAACACAACAGCAAGATGCTTGCCATCTGGCGCCCATACTGGAGCGCTATTACTTCCCCGTGCATTAGACAGCACCATTCGTTGATTAGTAATTAGCGATTGTACATATACAACCGCATGACCCTGCTCTAATGTCACATAGGCAAGCTGGCTGCCGTCCGGCGACCACGTTGGCGACATAATGGGTTCATTGATCGACAGCACAACTCGATCGTTATAACCATCGCTGTCCGCCACCACCAGGCGATTGTTCTTTCCCTGCCGATTTACATACGCAATACGCGTGCTGAATACCCCGGGACTGCCCGTGAGCCTTTCATATATCAGGTCGGCAATGCGGTGGCCGATGGCGCGCATTTGATCACCTTTGGCGGTTACAGCTTGGCCAAACAATTCGGTTTGCTTTACTGCATCGAGCAAACGGAATTTAACCATGACACGGCCATCCTGCTGCGTCTCCACACTACCAATGGCCAAAGCGTCCACGCCACGCCAGTCGGCATATACTACCTCGCGTGGCTCATGCGGTGTCTTGCTCGTCGGGTTAACCAACCGGAACAATCCACTGCGCTTCAAGTCCAATAAAACCAATTCAGTGATGCTCTGAGCGAGCTTATCTTCATTGGCAAATGGCACAATGGCAATCGGAATCTGATTTTCTCCTGCCCCAACAATATCTATGTTCAACGCGGCACGAGCGGGCAAGACGGTACAAAACAAAGCAAGAAACATCCAATAACGTAACATGCTGACTCCTTTCATAAACTACTCCTTAATTGGTGTAACTGTGAGACGCAATTCACGAAACTTGTCGAATAGCGTCACATCCGGAGGTAATGGCAACGGCTGCGCTTTTTTGATAGCGCGCTCCACCGCGCTGTCATACGCCGCGCTCCCACTCGGCTTAGTCAATTCTGACTTCAACACCATGCCGCCAGGCAACAGTGTCACATAAAATTCCGCAGTCACATTATAGGGTATATCCGGCAGCATCACGATATTGCGACGTATTTTGGCCTTGATTTTAGCCGTATATTCGGCCACCTCCTTGCCTATGGCCGCCGCTTGCGCAGCACGCACGCGATCTTGCTCAGCTTGTGCTTTCTGTTCGGCGCGCGCTCGCTCCTGTTCAACTTTCGCTTTCTGTTCGGCTTGCGCCTTCAACTCAGCTTGTGCTTTCTGCTCGGCCTGCGCCTTCTGCTTCGCACGCTCTTTCTCCTCGGCCTGCGCTCGCTTCTCGGCTAGAGCTTTCTTCTTCACCTCAGCTTTTTGTTCCGTCTCAGCTTTCTGTTCTGCCAATATCTTTCGTTTCGCCTCAGCCTTCTGCTCGGCCTCAGCCTCAGCCTTCTGCTCGGCCTCAGCCTTCAGTTTAGACTGCGTATCCATCTTTTCTATTTGTCGCTTAGGCTCGGGCTTCACAGTTTCTTGTGACTTTTCCTGCAACCGTTTCTTTTCAGCCAATTCGAGATCGGCTTTGAGTGACGCTAAAGACTTCACCGGCTCAACCACTTTGGATGGCACGGCTTTCTCCGATTCAGCCTTGACGTTGCGACGTGTCCTGGCAAGAACACTAGCCAGCTCGGCACGAACTCGCTCACGTTCAGCCCGTACCTTCTGTTCTGCAATCATCTTTTTCTCAACCTGCACATCAATTTTTTTTGTTTGCCGTTTAAGTTCTATTTTTATCGGTTTAGATTTTTCATGAGGCCTCTTCTTTTCAGATAATTCTATGTCAGCCTTAGGTGGTGCCACAGGCTTACCCAATTCAGGTTGCTCAATTGCTTTAGGAGCCTCAACTTTAACAGGAGCAGTCTCCACTCCAGGCAAACTATCCCAAATATCGACCACCATACCCTGCGGAGGCTGCACCCGCCAGCTGGCACCAAAATATAACAGTGCAAAGAATGCAAAGTGAACAGCTAATGCCAATACCCCAGCACGTAGCTTGTAGGGTTTGGCATACACGATCGCGCTCATCGCCCCTTGGTTTGCGCCAACAGACCAACCTTCTTAATCTGTTGCCGTTGCAACACGTCCATAATGCTGATCACTTCTTCATAACGCACATTTTTGTCGGCAGAAATCACAACTGGCTGATCCGCGTTCTGCGCCTGCTTCTGCTTAAGAAGCCCAATCAATTCCTCACGCGTAACGCTCTGCTCCTGGCCCTTCTTACTTCGATCATTCAGCGCCAGTGTGGCATCTTTCTTGATGATCACTTCTAATGGCGCAACAGGCGGTGCGAGTGACTTACCCACGCTGGGCAGATCGATCTGCCCAGGGTTCATCAGTGGCGCTGTAATCATGAATATCACTAGCAACACCAACATTACGTCTATGTAAGGCACGACGTTAATATCGCTCATTGGGCGCATGGCAGAACGGCGATGGATCATGGCTGACGTTGCAACACGTTAGAAAATTCTTCCATAAAAATTTCAAAACGCGAGGCCAGACGCGTAATATCATGCGAATAACGATTGTAAGCAACCACGGCGGGAATAGCAGCAAACAAACCCATTGCAGTGGCTATCAATGCCTCGGCTATGCCGGGTGCTACGTGTGCCAACGTGGCTTGGCCGACATTAGCCAAGCCACGAAATGCATTCATAATTCCCCATACCGTACCGAATAGCCCGACATAAGGACTCACCGAGCCAACAGTAGCTAAAAAGGCCAAATGCGATTCAAGAATATCCATTTCGCGCTGATATGTGGCGCGCATGGCACGACGCGTGCCATCCATCACCGCATTGTTGTCCATATCATGTTTCTTTCTAAGCTTGAGGAACTCAGTAAAACCAGCGGCAAAAATTCGTCCCATACTGCCCGAATCACCTCGCATCACAGAAGTGTTTTGATATAACCTATTGAGGTCATCATTATTCCAGAATGATTCCTCAAATTCCTCACTTTGCTTCACCGCCTGCCTGACGGTAAACATCTTTAGGAATATGAACCACCATGACATCAATGAAACAAGTAACAATAAACCCATTACCAATTGAACAAGTACGCTGGCGTTCTGAATCAAATGGATAAACGATAAATCCTGTGTTACATCCATATTTGCAATATCCTTTAGTTTTTCCATTGCTCTCGCAATATTTCCGGCACACTTACCGGCTTGAAATTATCCATTGTCACGCATACTAAATGTACTTCCGCTTCAACCAGTACCTCTTCGCCGCGTAGCACGTTCTGACACAGAGTTACACGACTACGTCCAACATCCTTCAGTTGCGCGCTGACAGCAAGTAAATCATCCAGCAAAGCGGGCCTGAGATAATCCAGCTTCAGTGAACGAACCACAAATACCATACCGAACTCACGCATCAACCCCGTATTACTGTAACCATAACATTCCCGCAACCACTCAGTCCGCGCACGTTCTAAAAAGTTTACATAACTGGCATGATATACCACTCCTCCCGCATCGGTGTCCTGGAAATACACCCGCACTGGCAGTGAAAAATTTGATCCAAGGGTTGAATGAAGCATATTATTTAATTATAAAAAATTTTTGTCATCCAGAATCTAGCGCACTACCTTGAACGATGCCATTCGTATCGTCAGCCACACATCCCTATATTAACAAGGCATCAGTTGAACCGACAACCCCTAGCCTCTTCCAATATGAAATGAGTCTGAAGGGTTGGCATATTTCCAACATGAAATGAGTCTGAAATTGATTTGCTGGGTCAGTCATTATGCGAAGCATGGTGATCAACATGGAAGAAGCAAAGCTACAGACCTTGGTGCAGATCAAGGCATTTTGGACGGGACATCGGAGATTGTATTT
>JANMWF010000304.1:0-4659 GCA_031393845.1 Nitrosomonadales bacterium
CGGCAAGGCTTTGTTCAATCCACTTCAATGGCAATGCCAACGCGGGGCTCTGTCCCTGTAACCGACGCACAAATTCCGAAACAAATGAAGCCGTCATTGGCGGATCGGATCGTGCCATATCCGCAATGACCAAAATCAAGCCTTTGGGATCCTTCTCCACAACCTTGGTCATTTCGTCGGCCCATTTGACGGCAAAGTTTCTCTCTAGCCTGTCAATCTCGATGTATACGGCAACACGGCGCAAGTTCTCGATTAATGCCAGACGCAACATGATAGGAATCGCCCATAATTCGCCCAACTGCAGGGTGGTAACGGTCTGGTAGGCAGCCACAAATCGACTAAGCGTTTCAGTGTCGACCCGACCATCGCCATGGGAAATAGTCTGCAGAGCGATGTCATACACCCGCGGAAGACCAGCCGACGACCCACGCACTAGGCATGGCAACTCGCGGCTATAATTTTTAGGAAGATGATGCTTGGCGGTACGGATCTGCTCTTCGAGCAGGTGAAAATTGTCGAACAGCCATTCTCCGGCTGGCGTCAGCCGATGGTTCGCCTTAACTGTTGCCGTAAGAACATTACAAACACTAATCAATGTGCTTTCGTTCGCGGCCAGCCGTGCCAGAAGTTGGTCCGGACTGCGTTTCGGCGACACTGCATGTGACGCCGCAAGAATTCTGCCATGTAACTCCATCTGATCGGCGCTAAATAGTTCCGATCGTAACGGCAGCTCTTCGCGAAGCAGAGTTCGTGGCCATTCTATTTTGCGAAACCATTTAGTCATGGATAACAAAAAATCAGAAATGCTTGTGTCTCCAGCCTTCAAGTTAAACATCCTCCAATTTGAAATACGCTGCCTACAAACATGATTGCAATGCAAGACATTGGCGGTAGTTTAGGCATTTCAAGGTTCGAAACCGAAAATCGAAAACAGTCACGGCATTTAACTACCCGGCTTGCAAGCCTGTCCCTTTCGACTTGAGCAAATTGTAGTGATTTCATCTTCCGGACATAGAGATAGGTGGTAAATCACATTTGTCAAAATGACTTTAAAGGAAGATTTAATAAACAAACAAAGTAGCAATTTGATAAAAACTTCAAACCAGAAGTCACACATGCCTAGTTATATTCTTGAGCTTAACAATACCGCCAGATTAAAATTGGGCATTCTATCGCCCACCAAGTTCTGGCAAAAAGCATGCTGCTCGCTGTAACTATGAATTACTTGTTATTTTTTTAGATATGGGCAAATGTATCGAGTTTTCTCGGTACCTTGCCCACAGAGAGCAAAATTCGAGAAGCTTGTGTATGTAAAAATCCATGAGCACTTACCAGGACAGCAACCAATCCCGCCCATACAGCAAGTAATATTGCATCATGATGGTATATAAATGATAAACGACTCGTCATTGCAAGCCGTTCATCAGCTATGGCAGCACCCAAGACATCTAAAAACCTAGATTCACATCATCTGCTGCACAGATTGCCTGTTTACATGCTTCATCTCTCACTGAATCATAGAAAAACTTCCCGCCTTGCATATCACGATGCAATTCTGCCAAATTTCTTTCATACCCTTACATTTGAACGTACCATCTATTGCCGTCATGAGCTTATGAAAAATTCTGGTTAATAATGAAGCAATCTAATTCGGGAGATTACATTGGCAATCTCCCGTATCAGATTTACTTGACTCGCATATCATTCTTGACAGATTTCACGCCTTTTACATCACGAGCAACTTCTTCCGCCCTATTAATATTGGACTGAGATCTTACAAAGCCGCTTAATTGAACGACACCTTTATAGGTTTCGACATTTATCTCGGTAGTTTTCAGCGTAGGCTCATTAAAAATCGCCGCTTTAACCTTCGTTGTAATTACGCTATCATCTATATATTCTCCTGTTCCTTCTGACTTCGTGGTAGAAGCACAACCTAAAATTGACATAAATACGATGGCAGCGAAAATAGTAAAAAAATATTTTAATTGTTTCATAATGAATTCTCCTGGTTTTTAAAAAAGTCGCCTAATTGGCTGCTTCCTTGAGTTATAGATACCCCAACCTGCTCGCGCAGGTTCTCAATGCCAACTGAGGAAAGCCGGTGGAGTGCTTCTGCAACGTGTTTGAAACTGGCACTAGCCGCCGACGTGCAGATTACTATCCAGCGCATGTACGGTCTGTGCGGTATCGTACACAACTTAAGTTAATGGCTTTAACTATGGATTTCCACTAATTATTTAATTAGCGGAGTGTGCCTATAAAATTTCAAATGTTTTAATAAGCTACTTAATGTCCATTACCTTTTTACAGGAAACAATCCACAACCATCTCCTCGCAGCTGTACAAGCAGATGAATTTGAGCGCTTGAAACCGCATCTGGAGCTTGTCCAGATGCCACTTGGCAGCATCCTCTATGAATCCGGTGATCGGTTGCAACATATCTGGTTCCCCACGACTGCCATCGTGTCTCTGCAATACATCATGGAGGATGGCGCTTCGACTGAAATTGCAGGGGTAGGCAATGAAGGTGTACTGGGTGTTTCACTTTTCATGGGTGGCGCAGCCACGCCTAGCCGGGCAATTGTGCAGACTGGCGGCTGCGGTTACCGCATAAAAGCCGGAGTAATGCTGCAGGAATTCAATCGCGTTGAATCGCTGCAGGGTTTATCACTGCTTTATATTCAAGCGCTGATCTCACAAATGTCCCTGATAGCGGCATGCAATAGACACCATTCAATAGAACAACAGCTTTGCCGCTGGCTGTTATTAACCCTCGATCGGCTGACTTCAAATGAGTTAATCATGACGCAGGAATTGATTGCCAGCATGCTTGGCGTACGCCGCGAAGGAATCACGGAGGCCGCCGGAAATTTGAAAAATGCTGGTTTTATTAACTATCGCCGTGGGCACATTACAGTTCTTGATCGATCTGGATTGGAAACTCTCTCTTGCGAGTGTTACCAGGTGGCCAAGAAAGGATTTGATTGCTTACTTTCAACATGCGCAACCACCAGACACTCACCTTCTCAAGGGTACGGAAAAAAATGAAACCCACCTGCGTTATTAATGCACCAGAATTAAAATCCTTGAAGAGCTCCCAGCGTGCTTATCCGATTAGCACCCACACGCCCTGAGCTGAATTAATGCCGAACAAAGGGTCTATCGAAACGCCATGCGACCTTCTCGCGTAAACAAAGAGTCGCTTCCTGCATAAACGCGCTGTGCTTTACAGCTGCATGGGTTGTCCATGCGCCTTATACGCACTTGTGTATGGTTATTAACCAGATAAACACGAAGAAGACGACAATGCATGGGCGCTATGCTCAGCGCTACATATGCAGGTCTTGCGATCATGATGGAAAGGTCGAGTCACCTGGTGAAGCGATAAAGTCCTAATGTGTGCAAACGCACAGACGATGGGCGTCACAAATGATATTTTATTTACAGTTAATATTTCCCCTTCACGCAGGACGGGAATGTAGGTTTGCAATTGAAAGCATGGATATGGCTTTGTATGCTACCCAGCGTGCGGACAAAAACTAGCGGCGATATGCAAATATTAATTAGTGATTGCGTGTAATTAGCAGGAGGGCATTTCCATAAGTCTCATTCGATCATGTTAAAATTCTAAGTTAATTATTCGGCGGATTCAAGTTCCAATTTATTATTAATTGAAACAATAATGCAATACATTAAAGATTTTTAGTTATCAGCCGTTACAAATCATACTATAGGACCGATCTATCCAATAGATTGGCAGAACATCCGAATTCCGGCCTTCTCGGGTATGACGAATCGTATTATTTAATGGTCGGCTCTATAGTCAACTATGCATGCCATAACGGCGTACATCGCAAATCGAGCTTGGGAATACAGAGAAATTCGTGTTGGTATTTGATGCTCAGTTTTTAAAGGTATTCTTAAATTATGCTTAGCAGGTCTGATATTCTTAACGCCAGCCTCCTGATCGTTGACGATCAGGAGGCTAATATACGTCTACTGGAGGAAATACTGCGTAGCGCTGGCTATACGCGCATTGCATCGACGCAGAATCCTTATGAAGTCTGCGAGTTGTATCGCAAAAACCGCTATGACCTGATTCTGCTCGACTTGCAGATGCCTGGTATGGATGGCTTTCAGGTATTGGTCGACTTGAAAAAAATCGAAACCGATGGCTACCTGCCGGTACTCGTGATTACTGCTCAACCGGATCACAAACTGCACGCGCTACAGGCTGGTGCGAAAGATTTCATCAGCAAACCTTTTGATTTGACCGAAGTACAAACACGTATCTATAACATGCTGGAAGTACGGCTTTTATACAAGAAAATTGAAAATTACAACAAGGTATTGGAGCAGACGGTGCAAGCACGAACCGGAGAACTGCGAGAAAGCGAAGCTCGTTTTCGCCGTCTGACCGAGCTATCGTCTGACTGGTACTGGGAGCAAGACGAAACCGGACATTTCACCAAAGTTTACGGCCCAGTTCTTGAGATGCTCGGAATTGAGGTTGACGACTTGCTTAGCGAACCCAGTGAAACTCAAGCAGCACATTGGAATAATGATGAGCGGGCGACACTGGCAGGATATATAGCAACCAGACGACCTTTCCTGGATTTCGTTTACAGACGACATAATCCAGATGGTTCACAGCAA
>JANMWF010000021.1:0-11778 GCA_031393845.1 Nitrosomonadales bacterium
GAGAAGGTTGCGCCTGGTGTAATTGACCGCAAATCGGTGTCCCAACCAGTGCAGACCGGCCTCAAGGCCATTGACTCTATGGTTCCGGTTGGTCGTGGCCAGCGCGAACTGATCATTGGTGATCGCCAGACCGGAAAGACTGCAGTAGCAGTAGATGCCATCATCAACCAGAAGGGTCAGAACATGACCTGTATCTACGTTGCGATCGGCCAAAAAGCTTCTACTGTCGCCAACGTAGTGCGCAAGCTGGAAGAGCACGGCGCGATGGAATACACCATTGTGGTTGTGGCAACCGCCTCTGATTCTGCGGCAATGCAATTTCTGGCGCCATACGCCGGTTGCACAATGGGCGAGTACTATCGCGATCGCGGCCAAGATGCGCTGATTGTTTATGACGACTTAACCAAACAAGCTTGGGCTTATCGCCAAATATCATTGCTGTTACGTCGGCCACCGGGCCGAGAAGCCTATCCTGGAGATGTGTTCTACTTGCACTCCCGTTTGCTGGAGCGCAGTGCCCGAGTGAATGAAGAATATGTTGAAAAGTTTACCAATGGCGAGGTTAAAGGCAAGACTGGCTCGCTGACCGCGCTGCCGGTGATTGAAACTGCTGCGGGTGACGTGTCCGCTTTTGTGCCCACCAACGTAATTTCCATTACTGACGGTCAGATTTTCCTGGAAACGGATTTATTCAATGCGGGTATCCGTCCTGCGATCAACGCCGGCATTTCAGTGTCTCGCGTGGGCGGCGCGGCGCAGACCAAGGTCATCAAAAAACTAGGTGGCGGCGTTCGTTTGGCGTTGGCACAGTACCGTGAATTGGCCGCATTCGCGCAATTCGCTTCTGATTTGGATGAAGCCACTCGCAAACAACTGGAACGTGGCCGTCTGGTAATGGAATTGATGAAGCAGCCGCAATATGCACCCTTATCCGTTGCAGAAATGGCAATAACGCTGTTCGCGATCAACAAGGGCTCCTTCGATGATGTGCCGATAAACAAGGTTCTGGCATTCGAAATCGGGCTGCACGCGTTCGTAAAATCCCAATACAAGACCTTAGAGGAGGCCATCGAATCCAGTCAGGATTTGTCTGCCGACAACGAAAAAATCTTGATTGCTGCAATTGATAAATTCAAGTCCACTGCAGTTTACTAAGCTGGGGACAAGATAATGGCTGGCAGCAAAGAAATACGAACTAAAATCAAGAGCGTAGAAAATACGCGCAAGATTACTCGAGCCATGGAAATGGTGGCAGCTTCCAAGATGCGTAAGGCTCAGGAACGTATGCGTGCTGCTCGCCCTTATGCGGAAAAAATTCGTCAGGTTGCAGCGCATTTGTCGCGCGCTAATCCGGAATATAAGCATCCATTTCTGGTCAAACGCGATGTCATCAAGAATGTCGCTGTGATTATTATCACCTCTGACAAAGGATTGTGCGGTGGTCTCAACACCAACATCCTGCGTCTGGTGGTGGCGCGGATGAAGGAATGGGAAGGCGAGAACAAAGGCATCAGCATATGCGCTATTGGTAATAAAGGATTTGGCTTTATGTCCCGTATCGGTGCAAAAGTTAAATCGCATATGATCGGACTGGGTGACATTCCGCACATCGAGAAACTAATTGGAGCGGTCAAGGTGATGCTTGATGCTTACAATGCCGGCGAGATTGATGCGATTTACATTAGTTATAACGGTTTCGTTAACACCATGAAGCAAGAGCCAAGAATGGAGCAATTACTACCGCTCTCGAGTGAAAGTCTTGAACCTGCGAATGACAGTACATGGGATTACATTTATGAACCTGATGCCAAGGTCGTAGTGGATGAATTGCTGGTGCGCTATATTGAATCATTGGTTTATAACGCGGTGACCGAAAATCAGGCGTCCGAACAGAGTGCACGCATGGTGGCCATGAAGGCTGCATCCGATAATGCGAAGGAAGTAATAGGCGAACTTAAGCTGATTTACAATAAAGCGCGTCAAGCAGCGATTACTAAGGAAATATCAGAAATTGTAGGTGGCGCAGCAGCTGTAAGTTAGTGCATGCAATTGGCTGGGTCTTTATTCTGTGCAAATAACTAACGGAATATGTAAATTTGTTGAACAAAATCATATCGCGATAGAATTTGAATTAGAGATGTGCTCTACTGTTTGCGACAACGAGTACAGAATCAATATAAAGTGGGGAACCTCAAGATGAGTCAAGGAAAAATTGTTCAGTGTATTGGTGCGGTGGTGGACGTTGAGTTTCCGCGTGATCATATACCTAAAGTCTACGATGCGCTGGTAGTACAGGATGATGGCAGCTCTGTCGCTGAAAAAGGCCTGACCTTGGAAGTACAGCAGCAGATTGGCGACGGCGTGGTGCGCACCATTGCAATGGGCTCCTCCGACGGCCTGCGTCGTGGAATGGGAGTGGTCAATACGGGTAACCAGATTACTGTGCCAGTTGGCCACGGTACTTTGGGCCGCATCATGGATGTGTTGGGACGCCCTATCGATGAGGTGGGTGAAATTAAGTGCGAGGAGCGTCGCTCTATTCACCAGAAAGCACCAAAGTTCGATGAATTATCTCCATCGGTCGACTTATTGGAAACTGGGATTAAGGTAATTGACTTGGTGTGCCCCTTTGCTAAGGGCGGCAAGGTGGGTCTATTCGGTGGCGCAGGTGTTGGCAAGACCGTGAATATGCTAGAACTCATTAATAATATTGCAAAACAGCATTCCGGTTTGTCCGTGTTCGCCGGTGTGGGTGAGCGCACCCGAGAAGGAAATGACTTCTATCATGAAATGTCGGAAGCGGGTGTAATCCAGCTGGATAATCTGCCAGAGTCCAAAGTAGCAATGGTATTCGGCCAGATGAACGAGCCCCCAGGCAATCGTCTACGCGTGGCGCTATCTGGTCTGACTATGGCGGAGTATTTCCGCGATGAAGGCCGCGATGTCCTATTCTTCGTAGATAACATTTATCGTTTTACGCTAGCGGGTACCGAAGTTTCTGCTTTACTCGGGCGTATGCCTTCAGCGGTAGGATACCAGCCAACGCTGGCAGAAGAAATGGGCCGTTTGCAAGAACGTATTACCTCAACTAAAACCGGCTCGATTACCTCGATCCAGGCTGTGTATGTACCGGCAGATGACTTGACCGACCCGTCTCCTGCGACTACCTTCCTTCACTTAGATTCCACAGTGGTACTGTCACGCGACATCGCTTCGTTGGGTATTTACCCCGCTGTAGATCCGTTGGACTCAACCTCACGCCAGCTTGACCCCTTGGTAGTAGGTGAAGAACATTATAATGTTGCCCGTAGCGTTCAGCAGACATTACAACGCTACAAGGAGTTGCGCGACATTATCGCGATTCTGGGCATGGACGAACTGGCGCCCGAAGATAAGCTGGCCGTAGCGCGTGCACGTAAGATTCAACGTTTCTTATCTCAGCCTTTTCATGTAGCCGAAGTGTTTACCGGCAGCCCCGGGAAGTATGTGACGTTGAAAGAGACCATCAAGGGCTTTAAAGGCATTGTTAATGGCGATTACGACCACTTGCCCGAGCAGGCATTCTATATGGTCGGCACTATTGATGAAGCGATTGAAAAAGCCAAAACTCTTCAGTAAGATTTAACGCTGTAATTTGGCCAAGTGTCGTAGTAATAAGGAAATTTATGGCAATGACAGTTCATGTTGATGTGGTGAGCGCAGAAGAGTCCATTTTCTCTGGCCTTGTAGAAATGGTTGTCGTTCCAGGTGAAATGGGCGAACTAGGAATTTACCCACGTCATGCACCACTACTAACGCGCATTAAACCAGGTTCAGTACGCCTCAAACTGCCGGATCAAAACGAATTTGTGGTGATTTACGTTTCTGGCGGAATGCTGGAAGTGCAGCCCAGCGTGGTTACGATTTTAGCCGATACCGCTATTCGCGGTGCTGACTTGGATGAAGCGCGCTCGCTCGAAGCTAAGCATGCAGCGGAAGAAGCAATGAAGAACCGTGCTTCTGATATTGACTACGCTAAAGCACAAGCTGAGCTATCTGAAGCGCTTGCCCAATTGCAAGCAATTCAGAAAATGCGCAAGCAACAACCACACTAAGTCTACTGGATTAATGTGATTTGCAATGAAAGCGGCTTAGGCCGTTTTTTTGTTTATACTTCATAATCAAATTTTATATCGCATATAACATGACTACGCTCAATATCGTTATTCTTGCGGCTGGCAGGGGACAGCGCATGCACTCAGATAAGCCAAAGGTACTGCATTCCTTAGCTGGTCGTCCACTGTTGCAACATGTACTCGATACCGCGGCCCAATTTGCTACCGGTATAACCTGCGTGGTATATGGCCATGGAGGAGAAGCGGTGCCGCAGGCAATGGCGAAGTATAAGGCTGGTTTTGTTTTGCAGGAGCCGCAGCTCGGAACTGGTCATGCGGTACAACAAGCACTTCCACACTTAAATGATGACTCGTTTACGCTGGTGCTGTATGGCGACGTGCCGCTTATTCAGCCTGGAACATTGGAAAAAATGTTGGTTGCGCAGCAAGCACTCACTCTGCTCACCATTCACCTTAACAACCCCGCCGGTTATGGACGCATCGTGCGAGATAGCGCTGACAACGTAAACTGCATAGTGGAGGAAAAGGATGCCACTGTCGAGCAGCGCGCCATCCGCGAAGTGAATACTGGCATCCTTGCCGTTCCCACCCATCTGCTACGTAACTGGTTGTCAAAATTGAGCAATGAAAATGCGCAATGTGAGTACTACCTAACTGACATAGTCGGCATGGCCGTGGCGCAAGGAGTTGCAGTGCAGACGGTACAGCCTGCTCACGCGTGGGAAGTGGCAGGTGTCAACAGCAAAGCACAACTGGCCGAACTGGAACGTATCTGGCAATATGAACAGGCACACCAGTTATTGGTGAAGGGTGTTACCTTGGCTGATCCTGCGCGACTCGATGTGCGCGGGAAACTGGTATGCGGACGTGATGTTGAAATTGATGTTGGCTGCATCTTCGAAGGCGATGTTTATCTAGGAAATGGCGTGCGAGTAGGCGCTTACAGCGTAATAAAAAATACTCGCATTGGCGCCAATACCTACATCGAACCATTTAGCCATATTGATCAAGTGAAAATCGGCGACAACTGCCGCATTGGTCCTTATGCCCGCCTGCGACCCGGCAGCAAATTACATAACGAGGTGCACATTGGAAACTTTGTCGAGGTGAAAAACAGTGAAATTGCCGCCAATAGCAAGGCTAACCACTTAAGCTATATTGGCGACAGCAGCGTCGGTAGCCGCGTCAACATAGGCGCAGGCACAATCACCTGCAATTATGATGGCGCAAACAAACATCGCACTATCATCGAGGATGATGTTTTTATCGGCTCAAATACGCAACTGGTAGCGCCCGTAAAAATCGGACGTGGTGCCACGATAGGCGCGGGCTCCACCATTACGAGCGATGCACCGGAAGGTGAATTAACCCTGTCGCGTGCCAAACAAATTACTCTGCCGGGCTGGCGGAGGCCAAGCAAGAAAAATAATATACCTAAATAGGTTTCGCCACACTTACAAGTGTTAATCTTTAATTTTTATTTTCCGATGCAAAACCGGCTAAATATTTCACCAAGCAGATCATCCGCACTAAACTCACCCGTAATGGAATTTAGTTTTTCTTGAGCAAGTCGCAGCTCTTCCGCGCAAAGTTCTGGACGATTTATTTCTCCTGCTGCCCGCTGCAGATGATCACGCGCGCCCAATAACGCATGAACATGACGTTCACGTGCCATAAATATGCCTGCTTCTTGATGCCAGCCAAGCAGTGACAGCAACTTATTACGCAGGAACTCAAGTCCCTCGCCTGTTTTGGCAGATAGATAAATGTGGCATTCGTCATTATGCTCATTTATATATGAATGCTGGGCCAGCAAGTCAACTTTATTAAAGACATGTAATCTCGGAATCTCAAGCGGTAGCTCGTCTAAAATTTTCTGATCATCCTCAGTCATACCGTGGCTGGCATCCAATAGGATCAGGATAGCATCAGCTTTTTTTAACGCTCCATATGTACGCGCAATCCCCATTTGTTCCACTGCATCCTCAGACTCACGTAATCCAGCCGTATCTATAATATGCAATGGCACACCACTGATCTGAATAGACTGGCTAATGAGATCGCGCGTGGTGCCTGGGAATTCGCTAACTAACGCGACATCCTCCCCACTCAATCGGTTGAGTAGGCTCGACTTGCCAACATTAGGTTGGCCAACCAACACGATATGCGCGCCTTCTCGCAACAGACTCCCCTGTTGTGCCAAACTTAAAATCTTTTTTAATTCTGCACGTAATGCGACTAGTCGTGTATCACGTTGCGTGGCATCTGTAGCATCAATCTCTTCTTCCGGAAAATCCAACATAGCTTCGACCAACATGCGTAACAAAACTAATCCGTCCACTAAGCGATGGATCGCTTGGGAAAATTCGCCTTGTAGCGAACGCATGGCACTGCGTGCAGCCTGGCTGGTGGTAGCAGCTATCAGGTCGGCTACACTTTCTGCTTGCGCCAAATCAAGTTTTTCATTAAGGAATGCACGCTGCGTAAACTCGCCTGGCTGGGCGAGGCGAGCTCCAATTTCGAGACAGCGCTGCAACACCAATTGCAGTATGGCTGTGCCGCCATGCCCCTGCAATTCTAAAATGTCCTCGCCGGTGTAAGAATGTGGGGTAGGAAAGAACAGGGCGATACCCTGATCTATAACCTGCCCTTGCGCATCCAGAAATGAAGCATACGTCGCCTGCCGCGGCACAGGAATCTTCCCTAACAGGGTTTGTGCCAGCAAGGAAAGGTCATGCCCGGAGAGCCTGACCACGCCGATACCACCCTGTCCATGAGGAGTAGCGATTGCGGCAATAACATCAGGCTTTAGCAGCGCCTTTGACATTAGCCTCCAGTCCGCGCGTAATGTACCACTGTTGAACAATAGAAAGTATATTGTTCACAATGGAATACAGCACCAACCCGGCCGGAAAGAAGAAAAACACCACACTAAATACAATGGGCAATGTTTTCATAAGCTTGGCTTGCAACGGATCGGGTGGAACAGGGTTTAACTTACTTTGGATTATCATGGTGGAACCCATAATTAACGGTAAAACATAATATGGATCAGGCACCGACAAATCGGTAATCCAGCCGAAAAACGGGGCATAACGTAATTCGACACTCGCAAGAATAGCCCAGTATAGGGCAATAAATACTGGTATCTGAACAAGCATCGGCAAACAACCACCAAGCGGATTAATTTTCTCCGTCTTATACAATTCCATCATCGCTTTATGCAGGCGCTCGCGGTCATCTCCATATTGCTGTTTGATTTTCTCCAGCTTAGGGGCCACAACACGCATTTTCCCCATGGAGCGATAACTGGCCGCAGACAATGGAAAAAAGAACAACTTAATAAAAAAAGTCAGCATGATAATGGCTACACCCCAGTTATATACCCAGCCATACAGATAGGAAAGCAACCAGAACAATGGGGTGGAAATGATTGTCAGCCAGCCATAATCTACTGTTAACCCCAACCCTGGTGCAATTTCATCTAGCGAGGTTTGCGCCGGTCCGGCATAAAGTGGCACGCTAATCTTTGCACTATGACTCGGTGCAATGCCCGCTATTGGTAAAATGACGCCAACAGAATAAAGCTCATTTTCCAGCTTCCTGGTGTAAAACTCCCGCGGCACCTTATCCTTAGGTAACCATGCCGCGACAAAGTAATGTTGCAGCATACCTACCCAACCATTGTCAGCACTTTGAGAATGTTTGGCTTTGTCCTTATCAATATCGGAAAATCCCACCTTCTGAAATTTTTCTTTCTCTGTATAAACAGCAGTGCCCGTGTAAGTGGGCAAAAACATTGATGCACCTTCAGGTGTGGATTTGTCGCGCACCAACTGGAAATAAGCAGATGAGGAAAGCAGACTGGTTCCAATGTTTTCGATTTCGTAGCCCACATCTATCAAGTAGCCACCTCGATGGAACACATAAAATTTAGTTACTTTTGCACCGACAACATTTGTAGCAAGTAATCGCACCTCGATTGTGTCTTTACCTTCGGTTAACAGATATTCGCTAGCCTGAGCCGTGAATGTCGTATTGTGCGTGGGTAATCCAGTACCAAGTAAACCCGTCTGGGCGATATAGGTATGCACTCCTTGTTCCTGCAGCAATACGAACGGTTTGTTCTTGTTTTTGCTATCTCGCTGCTGCAAAAACTCCAAGCGACGCAAATCCCCGCCGACAGTATTAATTTCTGCGGTTAGATAATCTGTTTTTACAGTAATCCTTTGCCCGGCTTGAGCCTTTTGTTGGGTAGCAACCGCAATTGCCTCAGGGCTAACCGTAGCCGCTCTATCGGGTGCACTACCTGTTGTTGGCACAACAGCTTTCGGAGCGATAGCAGGCACTGTTCGCGCTATTGGTTGCTGTGTACGCTGCCAACTTTCCCACAACAACATTATTGATATTACGAACGCCAAAAAAAAGAACAGCCTGAACAGCTTGTGAAAATCCATATGGTTTCGCCTATGTAAATCTATGGGGCGGGGTCATAACCACCTGGATTCCAGGGGTTGCAACGAATCACCCGCTTTATGCTCAACCAAGTACCACACCAAGCACCATGTATAGAGATAGCCTCACGAGCATATTGAGAACAACTTGGAGTAAAGCGACAAGTCGATGGCATGAGCGGACTCAGTAAATATTGATATAAACCTATCAACCTGATTAAGAGTTGTCGCATCACATGCGGACAGATTGGAATAACTGTAACAAGGCCAGCCGTCCTTCAGCCGAAGTTTCAGAATTAAATTGCCGCTTGGCCCGCACCACCACATCCACCGAATATGCGACTGAGAAATTAAGCCGAAATATATGTCGAATCATTCGCTTTGCAAAATTTCTAGATACTGCCTTTGGCATGCTTCTTTTGCTGGCTATTAACCCAAGACGGGAATAACCACTCTCATTTTTTCGTATATAAACTGTAAACCATTTATTACTCAAACAATCGGCATGAAGCGCCAACTCAAACTCTATCGGTTGTTTAATCCGGCGGCATGCCGGTAAAGTTTGTTTGGCATTAAACGGCAAGGCGCACACGGCCTTTAGCTCTACGAGCGGCTATAACTGCTCTCCCACCCTTGGTTCTCATGCGAACCAGAAATCCATGAGTCCGCTTCCTTTTAGTGACTGACGGTTGATATGTACGTTTCATTGTTAATACCTCTAATTAATAATTAATACTTGAAAACCCGCTATTACATTATTTACGGTGGTTTATGTCAAGCTTATTTTATCCCATATTGTCCGTTAGATGTACGAATCCATTATAATCAATAAGATTTCTAATGGTCTCTAATTATAAATCTTCAATACTTTTCGATGTTATGCTGCTCTAATGGACAATCTGAGTTTATATTTTATATAACAAACAGATAAATTGTTCGAAGTTGCGACACGTAATTAGCCTTGATTCAAATCAGCCCGCAAACGCGGTCGATGGGAAATTTCAGAAACTTCTTTAATAGTTTATCTGCTATGAATAACTTTTGCCTTGCATGTAGTAGAATGTTCAAAGGTTTTTTTGCATTGTCATCTGGAAATTATGCGAGACAAAACATTATGGAATTCCTGTCTTCTTTTTTTTGAAGGTACACTTACCTCACTACAATTTAATTCTTGGATTAAACCTCTGATTTTTGAAATTCAAGGTGATTTGATTACCTTGACTGCACCGAATAGTTTTACATTGAAGCTTGTGCAGGAGCGATTTTTACCAGAAATTTCCAAGCAAGCTGAATTATTTCTTTCATGCCCGCCAAGTTTCGAATTTCGCATAGGAGAAAAACCTCTTAATTTGCTCCCATTAAAACAACCAGTTGCTTTAACCAATGTTGTCCCGACTGTCTCCCAGCTCACACTCAATAAGCACACAAATCAAAACAAACTTAATCCGTTGTTATCTTTTGAAAACTTTGTTACTGGTAAAGCAAATCAATTGGCTCATGCAGCAGCAATACAAGTTGCTGAAACTCCCGGCACAACGTACAACCCATTATTTATTTACGGTGGCGTCGGATTAGGAAAAACTCACTTAATTCAGGCTATTGGCAATCATATAAAACTTGAAAATGCACAAGCAAAAGTTTGCTATGTTCATGCTACTAATTATATTTCAGATGTAGTCCGCGCTTTTCAAACTAAAAAATTTGATGAATTCAAACAATTTTACAACTCATTAGATTTGCTATTGATTGACGATATTCAATTCATCGCTGATAAAACTGGAACCCAACAAGAGTTTTTCTATACTCTCAATTCATTGATTGATGGACATAAACAAGTTGTAATTACATGCGATTCCTTCCCTAAAGAAATTTCTGGAATGACGCCACGACTTACTTCTCGATTCAGCTGGGGATTAACAGTAGCTGTTGAACCGCCTGGATTGGAAATGCGAGTAGCAATCTTGTTACAAAAAGCTGTCATTTCTAATAATCCAATAAATGAAGATGTTGCTTTTTTTATTGCCAAGCACATTCGTTCCAATATCCGTGAATTAGAAGGCGCACTTAAACGTATTGATGCTTACTCTAGATTTCACAAACGCAGCATTTCTGTAGAGCTTGCAAAAGAAGCGCTTAAAGATTTACTGGCTTCTCAAAATAAACAAATTTCTATAGAGAATATACAAAAAACAGTGGCTGACTTTTACCGTATCAAGGTTGCTGATCTTCTTTCCAAGAAACGTACGCGCTTAATTGCCAGACCTAGACAAATTGCAATGTGTTTAGCAAGAGAATTAACACAATTAAGTTTACCGGAAATTGGAGCCGCTTTTGGAGGACGCGACCATACAACGGTTATGTACGCATGTAAGACAATTGAAAGCTTACGCAATTTGAATTCCCCTCTGAATGCGGATTTCAATTTACTTAATCAAACATTACGAAACTAATACACTTAGTTAATATCGAATTTATTTTGTGTATAACTATCCTGAAAAATAATTTTATTTAAACTATACACAAAAATTACATCGTCAAAAACATTATTTATCCACATCTTTTTATAAACCCTAACATGTTATAAATAAATAAAAATACCAAGTTATTCACTATATATAATATCTATTATTGTTATTATTAAGGATATATAAGAATGTTTATTAAAAATATTAAAAAAGAAAGTTTACTAAATCCCCTTCAGAAAATCATTGGGATAGTAGAGCGTAAACAACCTATCCCAATTTTGTCAAATGTACTAATTGAAAAAACTGGATCAAATGTACGCTTTGTAACGACAGATCTTGAAATTCAAATTGCAACACAGTTTACTGATGTAAATCAAACAAATTACGATACAGCAATTACTGTAGCAGCTAAGAAATTACAAGAAATTCTTAAGGTTTTACCTGAAGGAAGTCTAGTTACATTAGATATTCATGAGAATCGTCTTATAGTAAAAGTAAATAAAAGTAAATTTACTTTACAAACTTTACCTGCTCAAGATTTCCCAAAAATTTTGGAGCAATTAGAACAAGCCGTAAAAGTTCAAATTGAACAAGGAAAACTTAAAAAGTTGTTGGGTATGGTTCAATATGCCATGGCACAACAGGATATTCGATATTATTTAAATGGTGTTTTATTAGTTATTGAGGGGAACTTTTTAAAACTAATAGCAACAGATGGACATCGCCTTGCTTATGTTATTACCA
>JANMWF010000028.1:0-3539 GCA_031393845.1 Nitrosomonadales bacterium
GGCAAGAATCGTGGCGCGCCCCAAGCCGTAAGTGTGTTTCTGATTGGGTCGCAACCGTGCCAGATATAAACCGCCATATGCCACAAGCAAACCGAGCACATCGCTCAGGTTGTGCCCGGCATCGGAGAGTAGCGCAAGCGAATCGGCTTGCCAGCCGAAAATCGTTTCGACGACGACGAACAACACATTCAGTACAATGCCAAGGGCAAATGCTCGGTCGTAGTTTGCAGCGTGGCTGTGCGAATGATTATGGGCTGTCATGATGTTCCTTAAGGGGCAGCGGTGACATGAGATATACACTAGCAGCAAAATCTCCTGTAAACAATGGGCTGATGCTGTCCCCCTTTTCTACCATAACCACAGAATCCATCTCCTACGATCACATCAAGCCGAAACGTGAAGGTGGGTTAGTTCCCATCGATAATTGCCAGCTCGCACATCCATATTGCAACCAGTCCGTCAAACAATAACCCTTGACGTATGAGTCAGACAATATTTAAAGCAAATGAGCAACCCATAGTTTTATATTTTTATTTATCTTAGGTCTCCTTGGTGAGGCAATCATATGAAAATCGGAATACCAAAAGAAATCAAATCTAACGAAAGCCGTGTCGCCCTGGTTCCATCCGGCGCAGAATCGCTTATTGCGGCCGGGCATTCTGTGCTGGTCGAGGCAGGTGCAGGATTGGGTAGTGGTTTCAGTAACGAGCAGTATCTTGCGGTAGGTGCACGTATCGCCTTCGATGCCGACACGATATGGGCGGATGCCGATCTGATTGTTAAAGTTAAAGAGCCGATTGAGCTGGAATGGCAGCACATCAAGCCTGGTCAAATACTGTTCACCTATTTTCATTTTTCCGCTGATGAAAAACTAACCCAAGCACATCTTAATTCTGGTGCAACTTGCATCGCTTACGAAACGATTGAACTGCCTTCACGCGAATTACCACTGCTTACACCAATGTCTGAGGTTGCCGGACGCATGGCGGTACATGAAGGGGCCAAATATCTCGAAAAATTATATGGTGGACGAGGCGTTCTGTTAGGTGGTGTCCCCGGTGTGCCACCCGCGCATGTTGTCATCCTCGGCGGCGGTGTAGTGGGCATGAATGCCGCCAAAATGGCAGCAGGTCTGAGCGCAAATGTCACCATCCTCGACATTTCACTGGAGCGGCTGCGCTACCTGAGCGATGTCATGCCCGCTAACGTACAGTTGGTTTTTTCCAATCGACACAATCTGCTGGAACAGATTGCCAGCGCCGATCTTGTCATCGGCGGGGTGTTAATCACCGGGGCCATTGCACCCAAGCTGATACGCTACGAGGATCTCAAGACCATGCGCCAAGGCTCGGTGATCGTGGATGTTGCAGTGGATCAAGGCGGCTGCATTGAAACAACCCATCCCACCACGCACGAGAACCCGATTTATGTGGTCGAAGGGGTCATTCACTATGCTGTTGCGAACATGCCCGGTGCCGTGCCACGCACCTCCACGCTGGCGCTAACCAATGCAACTTTGCCTTATGTGCTGCAATTGGCAAATAAAGGCTGGAAGCAGGCACTTAAAGATAACGCTGCGTTGCGCAAAGGTCTCAACATTGTGGATGGAAAAATCACTCATCACGCTGTCGCAAAGGCATTCGGCATGCTTGCCCACGCACCAGAAAATTTTCTCGATTAATTCCTCGATTATTCCGGGGTTCACCCACCTCCAGACAGCGATTTTATCAAGCTGGGAGGTGAAGCAAGTTGCGCGGCTGAGATCAGTTGTCAATATTGGAAACGAACTCGTTCATGCCGCCAATTTATTTTCGTATAACCGGCGTAGACTCCATCTGAGGGTGGTGCCGAAAATATTTGATTAGCTCTCAGGCTATCAGTGAATCATAAGATGGCGATCCTGATTCCAAGATATGCCACCATCATACTTCAACAATTACTTGGAATGCTCTGCCAGCCACTTTCGCGCCAATGCCTGCGCCTGTTCAATTTGCACAGCAGCCAACTTGTACTCAATACTTTTTCTACTTCTCTCTGCCGCTTCATACCCTTCTCCTGCTGCCAAGTTATACCACTTGTGCGCTTGAATCCAATCCTGTGGTACGCCTTGGCCACTTTCATACATCAACCCAAGGCTGTGCTGCGCCTTTGCATTTCTTAATTCGGCTGACTTTAGATACCACGATGCGGCTTCCTTGAAATCCTGTGGTACGCCTTGACCATTTTCATACAGCAATCCTAGGTTGTACTGCGCCACTGCGCTGCCCTGAGCTGCCGCTTTGCGATACCACCACGCAGCTTCTCTGTAGTTCCGTGGCACACCCTTGCCATTGTGATACATCTGCCCAAGGTTAAACAGCGCACCTGCATGGCCCTGTCCGGCGGCTTTATGGTACAGAGATGCTGCCTCATCATAGTCTCGTGATACACCTTCACCATACTGGTACAAAACTCCAAGAGAGGTCAGTGCATCCGCATCCCCCTGCTTGGCTGCAAGGCTATACCATGTCGCAGCTTCTTTGAAATCCTGATGAACACCTTGGCCTTTTTGGTACATTAAACCCAGATTATATTGGGCAATTGCATCGCCACTGTCTGCTAGCCGACGAAATTCTTTTAATGCAGCAGGGTAATTACCTTTCTCGTAAGCCTCAGTTGCATCATGTATATCAGCTTGCGCACCTGCACTCATCGCAAAAAAAATCACTGCCAACAATAGCCTGAATAAATTTACCATAATTGTGTTGTGCATTTTAATTCCTCGTAATTTAAGTCAATTAACCCGACATAATTTAATTTTACCCGGTATCTTCAATCTGCCAATACATCTTACTCGTATTATCAACACCACTATCTTGACTGCTTGAGTATGATCACTAACAGTGATTACACATCCTACCACCATCATCTTTAGCACTCAAACCCCATTCATGCCATAGCTGTGTATGACACTGTAGAATGATTGTTTAGAAGGGGCGTTCACCAAGCCGGGATTACTGAGCGCAAAGAGATGATAGACCGCAATCACAGTCATAAAAAATGAAAAATTCTGTCCCGTAACGCGGGGCCACCTCTATGACATGCAAGAATAATCGTACCTTCCTGACTCATCATGTTGAAATCCTGCGCTTTAGCTATCTACATTGGACTGGGAAACCCAATTTTGGTAAAAACATCAGTCAAGAAAACGCTGTTGAGGCACTTTTTTTAGCTCCGTTCGCGGTTATTTCCCACGGCATCGGGGTAGACCCAATATTCAATTATGGTAACCAGCAAGCACTGGATATATTCGAAATGAGCTGGGAAGAGTTTACCGCTCTGCCATCACGCCTATCGGCTGAAACAGTCAATCAAAAAGAGCGAGCTAAACTGCTGGGTGCTGTTACCCAACATGGATACATCAATAACTACTCTGGTATCCGTATCGCGAAGTCCGGTCGGCGTTTCATGATCCGTGACGCTACAGTATGGAATTTGATGACACCAGATGGTCAATATTATGGCCAAGCTGCACTAATCCGAGACTGGAAACATCTTTA
>JANMWF010000045.1:0-4418 GCA_031393845.1 Nitrosomonadales bacterium
GCAGTGATCGTTGATTTTCTGGGCGCAGTGGAACTGCGCACTGAACTCAATTGTGACAGCGAACTAATCATGCGCGATGGCGCATGGCACGTGGTAAAAATGAAATTTTAAATTTATCGCCCACTTGCCGAGAAGGTGGGGAGGTTTTGAATAACAACAATCAATAGTAAATCAGGAATCAGTAATGTCGAAAAATGTTGTAGTTATCGGTACGCAGTGGGGCGATGAAGGCAAAGGTAAGATAGTCGATTGGCTCACTGATCATTCACAAGGCGTGGTGCGCTTCCAAGGTGGCCACAATGCTGGGCATACGCTCGTAATCGGTGGCAAAAAAACCGTTTTACACCTCATTCCCTCTGGCATTCTGCGCGAGCACGTGATGTGTTACATCGGTAACGGTGTAGTGGTGTCGCCACAAGCGCTTCTTGACGAAATGGATGGCTTGGCCGCTGCCGGTGTGGATGTCTATAGTCGCCTGCGTATTTCCGAAGCATGTCCATTAATTTTACCTTATCACGAGGCCTTGGATAAAGCGCGTGAGGTGGCTAAGGGCGCGGCCAAAATTGGGACTACCGGACGCGGCATCGGCCCTGCTTATGAAGACAAAGTAGCCCGTCGTGCCATCCGTCTTCAAGACCTGTTCCATCGCAAGCGCTTCGCCGCCAAGCTGGGCGAGGTGCTGGATTATCATAACTTCGTATTGAAAAATTATTTCAACGCCGAAATAGTCGATTTCCAAAAGACGTTGGACAACACGCTGGCGCTGGCTGAACGCATCAAACCATTGGTGCTGGACGTGCCACGCGCGTTGTATGAAGCGAACAAAAACGGATTGAATCTGCTATTTGAAGGCGCACAAGGCACCTTGCTGGATATAGACCATGGCACTTATCCTTTCGTAACTTCCAGCAACTGCATCGCAGGAGCGGCTTGTACTGGTAGCGGTGTCGGCCCGCAAATGTTGCATTACGTACTAGGCATCACTAAAGCATACACCACACGCGTTGGATCCGGCCCCTTCCCAACCGAATTAGACGACGAAGTGGGTAAGCATCTGGCAGAAAAAGGCCATGAATTTGGCTCCACCACCGGACGCGCACGCCGTTGCGGTTGGTTTGATGCGGCTGCGCTCAAGCGTTCCATTCAAATTAACGGCGTGTCAGGCTTATGCGTAACTAAGCTGGATGTGCTGGATGGTGTGCAGACGCTACGTTTGGGTGTGGGCTATCGTAGCGAAGGGCAGTACAGCGACATCCTGCCAGTCGGTGCGGAATCCCTGGTTGGCTGTGAGCCAGTATATGAAGACATGCCAGGCTGGAGTGGCAGCACGGTAGGGGTGAAGCGTTATGAAAACCTGCCGCTGGAAGCGCGCAACTATCTTCAACGCATTGCAGAAATTTGTGAAGTGCCGGTTGACATGGTCTCCACTGGATCGGATCGCGATGAAACCATCGTGTTGCGTCATCCATTCGAGTGCTAAGTAATTTTGGCATGATGTTCTTTAGGGCACCTCTAAAAATCCAATTTTGCGAGCAGCCGCTTTGCGACTTGCCTGCTTACCCCGTTTCGTCACAATACCGCGTTACTCGAAAAAAATTATCGCTTACATATCAACTATATGCCGCACTCAAATTTTTTACTCGTGCCTTGTCTTGCCTAGAAACTTGAATTTTTAGAGGCGCCCTTTAGCTTACGAGGCTATATAAAATCCTTCCGATGATTCGGAAGAAGCATTTGAAATATGTTTTTGGATTGCTTTCCCCTCCTTGTGCGCACCCGGCGAATCATCATACAAGGCAATAAGAATTTAATAACACAGCAGAACCAGGCCACAGCGTTTATTGTTTCATGATTGCTTGGATATAATTGCTGGGGATGGCATATGAAATACCGCTCGGGTGGGCTAACACGTTTTCTTTAGTGCCTTTTACAAATACCATATTGAGAATGCCAAAAACTTTGCCTGTTTTAGGGTCAAACAGCGGACTTCCGCTATTCCCGGGGTAGGCAGTTCCATCCAGTTGAAATACCAAATAGGGTGCGCGAAGTCGCTTGATTATATTGATGTCGAGCTGTTTCGTGGATAGTGCTGGGATAACGATAGGGGTAATAGCCGAAATAATGGCCTGGTGCGTCACCGGGTAGAGTCCCAGCACCATGCCAATGGGAAATCCGGTAAAGGCGACTGTTTCTCCCTCTTTTACAGTATCTGAATCTCCGATTACCAAGGCAGGCAAGGGTTCGCCACTGATTTTCAACAGTGCCAAGTCATGCTCAACGTCAACCTCCACTATGGTTGCAGGCCGGGCCTTGGCTGATGCGCCGCGACCAACAAAAATAGCCAGCGATTCCTTTTTTTCCGTGTTTAGTTCTTGCGGAACAACATGAGCATTGGTAATGATATGGAGACCATCTCCTACAGCGAATCCAGTTCCAAGAAAATTGGCTGGCGGCGCGCGTGTGTGCAATAGTGTTCCGACAGCTACAATGGAAGGTCTGACTAAGTCTATGGTCTGTGAGAGGTCACCCGCAGATGCGTTGCCAAAATGACAACACAAGGTCAAAAAAGAGGTACATATGAATTTAACAATGAGTTGTTTTGTTCGAATACCAAGCGAGAACCCAACCACCTTATGGATCTCTCCAATGCGCTTGATATAGCAATGGTACTGATTAACATAGCGCGCACTATCACCAGCGCCCATTTTGGGCAGTAAACAACCGAACAGACGACTGAAACGCCAACTCCCAACAGACAAATTGACAAGCCCCTCGGCAGCGGAACGATCGAATGTACAACCATCATTAGTCACAACAAGCCCCCGAAAACATTGAATATTTCTTTGGCGATTATGCGCTTGGGTTTATATCAAGACAAGCGTAACGAAAGTGATAGCGGCTCGGAAGAACGCGAGCAATTCAAACTTGATATAGACTAAACCGGTAAAATGCCTTGATATATCAATGATTCAAGTGAGGATAACCAACCATATTGAATCGAATAAAATTTATATTTCAAGTAAATTGGCATGAGCAAATAAAATATAATCACCCATAGATCCTTCCTACACAGGGACAGTCGGATTTAAAAATTGCGAGCGATTCATGAAGAATTTGATTGATCCGTTGAAAGTCTCGTTGTTAAATTTGTAGTAAAGGCAGCCATAAATTGCATCAAATTATCGGTAGGAACGTTGAATGAAGAATAAAAAAGCCCTTTGGATTACGATCGGAGTTTTAGTCGCCGCCGGAGCACTTGCGATCTTTTTATTATATGGGAAGCAGGAACAGCAAACTCCACCAGTGGGACGTGGAGGCAAGGATGGTGCAAGCCGAGCCGTGCCAGTGACGGTTGCAATCGCCCAAACAGGTGACATCGATATAGTGATCAACGCATTGGGCACTGTTACAGCACGCAACACTGTAACGGTCAAACCACGCGTCGATGGCCAGCTTGTAAGAGTTGCTTTCCGTGAAGGCCAAGTCGTGAAGACTGGAGATTTACTTGCAGAAATTGACCCGCGCACTTTCCAGTCGCAACTAGATCAAGCAAACGGACAGTTAATGCGGGATCAAGCGTTACTTGCCTATGCGCGGCTCGATCAGGCCCGTTATCGCGGCCTGCTGGCGAAGGATTCTATCGCCAAACAACAGGTTGACGCGCAAGACGCGCTGGTAAAACAATATGAAGGGGTGGTACAAACGGATAAGGCTCTGGTGGATAACGCCAAGCTCCAGCTTGCTTTCACTCGCGTTACGGCACCGATTGCCGGCCGCCTTGGGCTGCGCTTGGTTGACACAGGCAACATGGTTCACGCCACTGATTCTGGTGGTTTGGTTGTTATTACTCAGACCCAGCCGATTACTGTCATTTTCTCAATTCCTTCGGACAATCTCGCTACAGTGATAAGCAAACTGCAGACGAATCAACAGCTGACAGTCGAAGCCTGGGATCGTGACGATAAGAATAAATTGGCGACCGGCGTATTACTGACGATAGACAACCAGATTGATGCGACAACTGGAACTGTGAAGCTTAAGGCAGAATTCACAAATTCCGACAACGCTCTTTTTCCGAATCAGTTTGTCAATATCCACTTGCGCATCGAAACTCGTCATGGTGTCACTTTAGTTCCGACTTCAGCATCCCAGCGAGGCACGCAGGGAACTTTTTTCTATGTGGTGGATGAAAACAAAACAGTGAGCCTGCGACCTGTCGTGCTCGGACAAATTTCGGGCAATATAATGGCAGTCGAGAAGGGCTTGGTTCCTGGAGAAAAAATCGTAATAGACGGTGCGGACAAATTGCGTCAGGGCGCAAAAGTGGAGATAAGTTCCCCTGGCGAACGGAGTGGGGAAAGCAAAGGCCCGCCCAAAGGTGATAGGCGCCAAAATCGGCGCAAACCCTCGGCCGAGAG
>JANMWF010000055.1:0-3718 GCA_031393845.1 Nitrosomonadales bacterium
GCAGCAGAATCGCGATCAGTTTCAGCCAATCCAAATATCCAAGCAGATCTGGATTGTGCCGACCTGGCACGTCTCGCCCGATGCGGGCGCGATCAATATTTCCCTGGACCCCGGGGCGGCGTTTGGGACCGGGAGCCACCCCACTACCCGTTTGTGTCTGCGCTGGTTGGATGATCATTTGCAAGGGGGTGAATCCGTACTGGATTATGGTTGCGGCTCGGGCATCCTGGCCATCGCTGCACTCAAACTTGGCGCTGTCAGCGCCACGGGAGTGGACGTGGATGCACAAGCCGTGCAAGCCAGTCGCGACAATGCAATGGCTAATCAAGTTGACGCGCAGTTCTACCTTCCGGATGCTGCACTGAAACAACAAACCGACATTGTAGTAGCCAATATTCTTACCAATCCTCTCAAAGTGCTCGCCCCATTGCTTGCAGGCTCAACGCGGCAAGGCGGCCAGATTGTGTTATCCGGCATACTCAGCGAACAGGCCGATGACGTTATGAAAATCTATGATCAATGGTTTGACTTCAGACCACCGGTTATAGAAGAAGGTTGGGCGGGTTTATCTGGAGTGAAGCGATGAACGCGGTCACCCAATGCCCGGAGTGTGGCACCCGCTTTAAGGTCAGCCAAGCTCAGCTGGATATGCATCAGGGTATGGTGCGTTGCGGACGGTGCCAGGCGATATTCAACGCAACAAAACAATTGCATCATAACGAGCTCAGCCCGCAACTTACTCTAACCCTGGCTCAGGAAGAAATACAGCAAGTGCCTGTCGAAAGCCAGGTAGAGCATATCTCCGCAACCCACGATCAATATGATTTTAGCCATCTCGCTACGGCCAGTTCAGAAGAAGCACTGGAAACCAGTCCCTTAGTCATCAAAAAGAATGTTCACTGGTCGTGGGTGGTAGTCACATTATTATTGTTCATAGTGTTGCTAGCACAGGCTACCTATTTTTTTCGTGTCGAACTCGCCGCACATTTGCCAGGCATCAAGTTAACACTCGCGTCTTATTGCAGGCTGCTCAACTGCAATATTCCGTTGCCGAAAAAAATTGACCAGCTGAGCATCGAATCTTCTGACTTGGAGTCTGATCCGAAACAAGCGAGCGTCATCTCTCTCAATGCCATCTTGCGAAACCGTGCGCCTTACGCGCAAACCTATCCCAATCTCGAACTTACACTTACCAACTCGATGGATAAGGCGCTGGCACGCCGCATCTTCCCTCCAGCGGAATATCTCAAACCCAGCGAGGACGAAAAACAAGGGCTACTACCCAATCATGAGGTTGGCATCAAGCTACAGCTTGACACTGCCGACCTTAAACCAACTGGATATCGCTTGTTTTTGTTTTATCCTTAAATAATGCGGCCATCGTTTGTTTGAGCGTGCCAGCAAACAAAATGCAACGTTTTTGCACTTGAGACATGAAGTTGTATGTACCATTTCATGTTGTGGCTCGGTTAAAAGTGAATTCGGGCAACCTGGCGCGAAAATCCACGTGGTCGTGATACCATCCCCGCACTTTTTCGCAAAGAAAGCATCAAGTTGAGGAAACGCTTAGGAGAATGGTTAGTTGAGCAGGGAAAGCTGAATGCGCTCGAGTTGGAACGTGCGCTAGACTTGCAGAAAGAAGAAGTCGGCGAACATGAGCGTATTGGCGCACTGCTATTAAAGCTGGGGGTGGTTTCTGCCCGTGATGTGGCAGAGGCATTGGGGGCACAGCTTGGGCTGGCACTGGTGGAGCCGGCTGATTATCCTCAAGTGCCCTTGCTGGAAGAGCGCGTATCGGTACGTTTCCTCAAAGAGTCTAAAGCGTTGCCGCTACATGAAGATGAACATGTGCTAGTGCTGGCGCTAGTGGATCCACTTGATCAATACGTCATCAATGCCTTTGGCTTGCTAACGCATCGCTCGGTCAGTGTGCGTGTGGCAGTGCAGCAGGATATGGAAAGCGCTTTCGAGCGACTTTATGGTAGCGGCAAGACGTCGATGGGTGAAATTATAGGCGACATCGAAACCCTCGAGGAAGAAGGTGCGAGCGACGATGTGCAGCATCTTAAGGACCTCGCCAGCGAGGCGCCGGTTATACGTCTGGTTAACTTGATTATTGGCCATGCGCTGGAGGCGCGCGCATCTGATGTTCACATCGAGCCATTCGAAAATCGCCTGATCGTGCGTTACCGGGTAGACGGGGTGATGCACGAGGTAGAGTCGCCGCCGCGACGCTTGTCCGCTGCTGTCATATCGCGTATTAAAATCATGGCAAGCATGGATATTGCGGAACGGCGTCTGCCGCAAGATGGCCGCATTAAATTGCGAATTCAGAGCAAGGAAATCGATTTGCGTGTTTCCACTGTGCCTACCATGCATGGCGAGAGCGTGGTTATGCGGATACTTGACAAGAGTGGTACTACCCTAAATTTTGTCGCGCTTGGGTTTGACGAAGATGTGCTCAAAGTATTCATAGATGTGTTGCAGCAACCCCATGGCATTATTCTGGCCACCGGCCCGACCGGTAGCGGCAAAACCACCACGCTTTACACCGCATTACAAACGTTGAACAAATCGGATGTGAAGATACTCACGGTGGAAGACCCGGTTGAATATCAGATGGAAGGCGTAAACCAGATTCAGGTCAAAGCACAGATCGGCCTTACCTTTGCCAACGCCCTTCGCTCCATTGTGCGCCAGGATCCAGACGTTATCATGATCGGCGAAATACGCGATTTGGAAACCGCACAAATTGCCGTGCAGGCCGCGCTTACTGGTCACTTGGTGCTGTCCACCCTGCACACCAACGATGCTGCCAGCACGATCAACCGTCTGCTCGATATGGGCATGGACGATTACCTTCTGACATCCACTGTTATTGGCATTCTAGCGCAGCGCCTGGTGCGCACACTGTGCGAACAATGCCGTCAATTGCGAACAGTGCTGCCTGAAGTGGCCGATGAAATGGAGTTGCATCGTTTTACCGCAGCGCGTCCGATTGAACTTTATCATGCGGTTGGTTGCCCACATTGTGGTCACACTGGCTATATTGGTCGAGTCAGTATTGTGGAAATGCTCCCGATGAGTGATGGTATTCGCAGCTTAGTGATGCAGCACGCAACTGCTGGGGAAATACGCAAGCTGGCAATCGATCAAGGCATGCGAACCATGTTTGATAACGGCTTGCGCAAAGTGATGGCAGGGGTAACGACCATTGAGGAAGTATTACGCGTGACGCGGGAGGCTTGATTTTGCCGATGTTTCAATACAACGCGGTTAGTGCAGACGGTGAAGCGCTGGAAGGCGAAATGGAAGCCCGTACTAATGAGGCGGTGGTAGATCGTTTGCAGGCTATGGGTTATATTCCAATTCAGGTTGAGCTGGCGCAGCTGGAAAAAACTGCGGGAAACGTCTCATTCGGATGGCTACGCTCTAGTCGAGTTAGTCAGGCAGAAATTGGCGTATTCACGAGTGAAATTGCAACATTACTACATGCAGGCTTGCCGCTGGATCGAGCATTGGAAATTCTGGTCGAGCTATCGGAAAATGATAAAGTGCGTAATCTGCTGACGCAGGTGCGCGACGACGTGCGCGGAGGGGCTTCGCTTTCCGCAGCAATGGAAGCGCAGAAAGGCGTATTTTCCCGTTTTTACCTCAATATGGTGCGTGCTGGCGAGGCTGGAGGCGCACTTGGTCCGGTGCTGACGCGTATCACTGA
>JANMWF010000080.1:0-10460 GCA_031393845.1 Nitrosomonadales bacterium
TGGCGAGGCAGTGACCAATGCCACGTTGGCTACCTCAGAAAACTGGAAGGACAAAAGCGGCGAGAAACAGGAAAAAACAGAATGGCATAATCTGACTTTCTACCGTCGCCTGGCAGAAATTGCCGGAGAATTTTTGAAGAAAGGCTCGATGATTTATGTTGAGGGCAAGCTTGCTACACGCAAATGGCAGGACAAGGAAGGCAAGGATCGCTATACCACCGATATCATTGTCAATGAGATGCAGATGCTATCCAGCAAATCTGGCAGCGGTAATTTTGACATGGTGGATAAACCACCTGCATCATTGTCAGTTGGTGAGCCTGCTACCAATAAACCGGCACCAGCCAAGAGTGGCGGCTTTGATAATTTTGATGATGACATACCGTTTTAGGGGCGACCTAGTGTGATATTGTTAACAAACTCAGATATGTTCATTAAATGTCTGGGTTTTTTCTTGTTGACAATTTTATGGCATATTGGTTAATGCGGGGTCTGCAGCAGGTGTGTTCAGTTTTTCAGCTTCTTGTTGGCGAACCATTTGTTTGACCTGTTCGCGTTTTTCCAAAGGAACTTTGCTAAATGCCTGGAATTTTTCGCGAGCACGGTTACGCTGTTCCGGCGTTAGCTTGCTCCATTTCTCCAGTCTGTTATGCAGGCGTTGTTTCTGGACTGTATTAAGTTGTGGGTAGCGTTTCGCCAAATTGATGAGGCGCTGCTTCTGCAGTGTTTGCAGCGTGTTCCATTCCTTAGAGAGCGGAGCCAGTGCTTCTTGTTGCACTGGGGTGAGACTCTCCCATGTCTGCGCCCCAGCTATCGCTGGCAGAAACAAAAGTATGGTGACGCTGAATGCGAACAGATGATGGCGGATCAGGTACATGATTTGTATCAGTCAACGTAAAAGTGTATGGGCAAATCACCAGTTAGAATGGCGATATCAACGTCGGCTGTATCGGATTTCGCAATATGATTCCAATAAGCTGTAGCGCTGAACAGAATAATCGCAACCAGCAAAGTGGTGGTCCACAAGCGTGACTTGTGTTGCGCGCCGAAAGCATGCCAAATGGCATGCCCAGCTCGGGCAAATACAGGCTCTACACAACGTGCAGCATAGCGCGTCATGGCTTGCTCCCGCGCGTGGCGCAGGCGTGTCAACGTGGGCCGTTCAAGTTGTGCGGCGGAGTGGTTAAGCAATTGCTTGATGTTTTCATGGCTCAGTTCCTTTTTTTTCATGGCAAATGAACTCCTTTTTTCCTCATAATTGCAGCGAGGCTATGGGTAGCGCGTGAGCAGTGTGTTTTGACGCTACCTTCAGAGCAACCCATGATCGCCGCTGTTTCTGTAATATTCATATCCTCCCAATAACGCAGCAGGAATGCCTCACGTTGACGTGCTGGGAGAATGATTAATGCTTCTTCAATCAGAGCAATAAGTTGGGATTGTTCAAACGATGCATCAGGAGCAAGCCCTTGGCTGCTGTTGTCTTCGTCCTGAAGGCTATCCAGTGGCTCATAATCAGCTTCCTCGTGTTGTGGAATCAGCGAGGACATCAGCGAAACCCACCTGGAGCGCACTTTCTGTCTTCGGCAATGGTCGCGAATAGTGTTTTGGAGGATCCGCTGAAATAACATGGGCAACTCATTTGCAGGCTTACTGCCATATTTTGCGGCAAGCTTAAGCATGGAGTCCTGTACGATATCTAGCGCCACATGTTCGTCACGTATCGCGAACAATGCTTGTTTGTAGGCGCGACGTTCGGTTTCAGCGAGAAATCTGGAAAGTTCGTCGTGGCTGGCCAGTTTGAAATGCTCCCCTGAAGGGTGATAACTACCGGGCAACATTGAAAATTCAAGGGTTACCCAAATTCCAAATTCGAGGTGCGAAAAAATAATACGTCGCTACATGTCTTTGATATGCAAGCAGGTATATTTTCGAGCAACACCGTAATTGAGGTGATGTTTTTAGTTTTACAGGTGTCCTACTAAATTAATGAGTGACTCATGCTAACAAATTTCATCATAAATCAATAGATAAATATTAATCCCGTTCTGGCGTGGGGGTTGACCAAAATGCGTCTAACCTTTATCTTGCACGGTTCTTTAATTATTGTTTGCTAAGGTAGTTTGACATGGAATTGACGGGCGCGGAAATAACCATTAGATGTTTGCAGGAAGAGGGGACTGAATATGTGTTCGGGTACCCTGGCGGTGCGGTCTTGCACATTTACGATGCGTTGTTCACTCAGGATCAGGTTAAGCACATACTAGTTCGTCATGAGCAGGCTGCAGTGCATGCTGCCGATGGGTATGCACGTTCAACGGATAAAGTGGGGGTCGCGTTAGTCACCTCTGGCCCCGGGGTGACCAATGCGGTCACAGGCATTGCCACTGCCTATATGGATTCTATTCCTATGGTAATTATCAGTGGCCAGGTGCCGACTTATGCCATCGGCGAAGATGCTTTTCAGGAGGTGGACACTGTTGGCATAACACGACCTTGCGTGAAGCATAATTTCTTGGTTAAAGACGTTAAGGAAATCGCCAACACCATTAAAAAGGCATTTTATCTCGCCAAAAGCGGCCGCCCTGGGCCCGTGCTGGTGGATATTCCGAAAGATATATCCAATCAAAAGACGGAATTCAGCTATCCATCATCGGTAAGCATCCGCTCTTACCATCCGGCTCAGCATAGTGACCTGGAGCAGGTCAAGTGTGCTGTGAAGTTGCTGCTAGCAGCCAAACGGCCGATGATTTATGCGGGCGGCGGCGTAATCCTGGCTGATGCGTCTAAGCAATTGACCGAATTGGTGCGTTGGTTGGGGTTTCCCTGTACCAACACCTTGATGGGTTTGGGTGGCTATCCGGCGACAGATAAGCAATTTGTTGGAATGTTGGGCATGCATGGCACGTACGAGGCAAACATGGGGATGCAGTATTGTGATGTGTTGCTGGCCGTGGGAGCGCGTTTTGATGATCGCGTGGTTGGCAATGTTAAGCACTTTAATCAGGAAAAACGCAAGATCATTCACATCGACATTGACCCTTCTTCAATTTCCAAGCGGGTAAAGGTGGATTTGCCTATCGTCGGCGATGTGGCACATGTGTTGGACGATCTGCTGGCAGAATTGCATGGTAGCAAGGAGAAGCCCGATCAGCAGGCGATTGCGCCGTGGTGGGCGCAAATTAAGGAATGGCGCGGCAAGAATAGCTTAGTCTACAAAAATTCGGATGAAATAATTAAGCCGCAGTTCGTGATCGAAAAGCTGTATGAAGTTACCCAGGGCGATGCCTTCATTACGTCCGACGTTGGACAGCATCAGATGTGGGCGGCGCAGTATTACAAATTTGATAAACCACGTCGCTGGATTAACTCCGGCGGGCTGGGCACCATGGGCTTTGGTTTGCCCGCCGCAATGGGCGTGCAACTTGCTCATCCAGATGCGAATGTAGCATGCGTTACTGGTGAAGGCAGTATTCAAATGTGTATTCAGGAGCTCTCCACCTGCAAACAATTTCAATTGCCGCTCAAAATTATCATGCTGAATAACCGTTATTTAGGGATGGTGCGCCAGTGGCAGCAGTTCTTCCATGGCAACCGGTATGCTGAATCCTATATGGATGCGCTGCCCGATTTTGTGAAGCTGGCGGAAGCTTATGGTCATGTTGGTATGCGTATTGAGAAACCATCAGATGTGGAACCTGCATTGAAAGAAGCCTTTGAGCGTAAGCAACAACTGGTATTCATGGATTTCATAACAGACCAGACTGAAAACGTGTTTCCCATGGTACAAGGTGGCAAGGGCTTATCTGAAGTGATTTTGGCGGAGGATTTATAATGCGGCATGTTATCTCCCTGTTGATGGAAAATGAGGCGGGCGCCTTATCGCGTGTTTCCGGGTTGTTTTCAGCGCGCGGCTACAACATCGAGTCACTCACTGTGGCGCCCACAGAAGATGCCACCCTGTCGCGCATGACTATAGTAACCAGTGGTTCTGACGAAGTGATCGAGCAGATTTACAAGCAGCTCAACAAGCTGATTGAGGTAGTCGCGGTGATGGACCTGAGCGAAGGCGAACATCTGGAGCGCGAGCTAATGTTGGTGAAAGTGCATGCGGTGGGTGCGGTGCGTGAGGAGATGAAGCGCATGACGGATATTTTCCGTGGGTGCATTATTGATGTATCCGACAAAACTTATACCATTGAATTAACCGGCACCGGTCACAAGTTGGAGAGCTTCTTGCAAGCCATAGACCGCAGCCTAATATTGGAAACCGTGCGTACCGGCGCGTCCGGTATTGGGCGCGGCGATCGCATTTTAAAACTTTAATTTTTTAACTTTATGATTATTTTAAAGAGGCCAACATGAAAGTTTATTATGACAAAGATGCAGATCTGTCACTAATCAAGAGCAAGGAAGTGGCCATTATTGGCTACGGCTCACAAGGGCATGCTCATGCCTTAAATCTAAAGGAATCAGGCGTTAATGTGACCGTCGGCCTGCGTAAGAGTGGCGCTTCCTGGAAAAAAGCTGAAGCGGCTGGGCATAAAGTTATGGAAGTCGCGCCAGCGGTTAAGGGAGCCGATATAGTCATGATGCTCTTGCCTGATGAGAATATTCCTGATGTTTATAACACTGAAGTTGCGCCAAACATGAAGACAAGTGCTACTTTGGCGTTTGCCCACGGCTTTAATATTCATTATAACCAAGTCATCCCACGTGCCGATTTGGATGTAATTATGATAGCGCCAAAAGGCCCGGGTCACACGGTTCGCTCCGAATATTTGAAGGGTGGTGGTGTGCCATCTCTGATTGCCGTATATCAGGACAAGTCCGGCAAGGCCAAAAACATTGCACTTTCTTACGCCGCAGCCATTGGCGGAACCAAGGGAGGAGTGATCGAGACTGATTTCCGTGAAGAAACGGAAACGGATCTGTTTGGCGAGCAGGCCGTGTTGTGTGGTGGTGCCGTGGAACTGGTTAAGGCAGGATTTGAAACGCTGGTAGAAGCGGGCTACGCGCCAGAAATGGCTTATTTCGAATGCCTGCATGAATTGAAGTTAATCGTGGATTTGATGTATGAAGGTGGCATCGCCAATATGAACTATTCCATTTCAAATAATGCGGAATATGGTGAGTACGTCACGGGTCCTAAAATTATTACCGATGACACCAAGGAGGCCATGCGTAACTGTTTGAAGGATATCCAGACTGGTAAATATGCCAAACAGTTCATCCTGGAAGGTCGTACCAACTACCCTGAGATGACTGCGCGTCGGCGTCTTAATGCCAAGCATCCTATCGAAACAGTGGGCGCCCAACTGCGTGCCATGATGCCTTGGATCAGCAAAAACAAGCTGGTTGACCAAAGCAAGAACTAGGGATGGATGGAAGAGCTAGGATTGAAAGTTTGAATAGTGAGTGCTGGATCGCTCTCAATCCTAAGCTACACGATTCTTGTTCTTCAATCCCTGCATCTAAAAATCCACTCTTCGTTTCCCCCTCCTAATGTCTAATTATCCCCATCCAATCATTGCACGCGAGGGTTGGCCATTCTTGGCCATCGCCGTATTCATCGCTAGTTTGGTGTCCTATTTTGGTGGCGGTGCTTGGTCGCTACTGTTTTGGTTATTGGCGCTGTTTGTGCTGCAATTTTTCCGCGATCCGCCACGTGAAATCCCACAGGATCCAGATGCAGTGTTATCACCTGCTGATGGTCGCATTGTGGCGGTGGAGCGCACGCAGGACCCCTATGTGCAGCGCGATGCTATCAAGATCAGCGTGTTCATGAATGTATTTAATGTACATTCCAATCGCAGTCCCATAGATGGTTTGGTGAAGCGCATTCAATATTTTCCTGGCAAGTTTGTGAATGCGGACCTGGCTAAGGCTTCATTGGAAAATGAGCGAAATGCCATATGGATTAAAAGGGCTGATGGGCAAGACGTAACCAGTGTGCAGGTAGCCGGATTGATCGCACGCCGTATTCTGTGTTACGTGCAAGAAGGCGATGATTTGGCACGTGGTCAGCGATATGGCTTCATCCGCTTCGGCTCGCGCGTGGACGTGTATTTGCCACTGACCGCTGCCGTAAAAGTGTCAATTGGTGATAAAGTATACGCAACTACTACGATACTGGCGGTTTTGACCAAGAACTAAAGGCTAATATGATAAGAAGCTTTCAAAATCATGAGTGACCTGGATGACAGAAAACCGATGAATCTGCGCAGGCGCAGTATCTACCTGCTTCCCAATTTATTGACTACAGCGGCGCTATTTGCCGGTTTTTATGCCATCGTGCAGGCAATGAATAGCAAGTTTGAATTTGCAGCCGTAGCTATTTTTATTGCTATGGTGTTAGATGGTCTGGATGGTCGAGTGGCGCGACTGACCCGCACTCAAAGCGAATTTGGAGCAGGCTATGATAGCCTGTCCGACATGGTTTCGTTCGGTGTGGCGCCCTCTCTGTTGATGTATGAATGGGCGTTCAAGGACTTAGGTAAATTGGGTTGGTTCGCAGCCTTTATTTATTGCGCTGGCACGGCGTTACGGCTGGCACGTTTCAACGCTAATATTGAAACGGTAGATAAGCGATTTTTCCAAGGTCTGCCCAGTCCTGCAGCTGCCGCGGTGATCGCAGGCTTCGTTTGGGTGATGCTGGACAACCATTTTAGCGGTCAAGAGGCGCGTTGGTATGCTGTCATCCTCACGGTGTTTGCCGGATTGAGTATGGTGAGCAACGTGCGTTACTACAGCTTCAAAGATTTCAATATGCGCAAGAGCGTGCCGTTTATAGTAATTATCCTGGTTGCGTTATTTTTTATACTGATTTCCAGCTATCCGCCCGGAGTGCTGTTTCTGCTTTTTTTGTGCTACGCCCTATCTGGTTATGTGATGTGGCTGCTCGGTTTTCGTAAGAAAACTTCCAATCCCACCACGTAGCGGATCACAAAAGAGAGTGTGGTGGCGGGAATAAGCATGGCCCACTTTTTTGTTTGGAGTGACACTGGAACTACTGAATTTACGTCCATCGATTATTCAATTTAAGACTTATTCCTCGGTAAAATACGATAACCCTTCAGTCTCATTTCATATTAGGAGAGGCTGGTTGGGAATTTGAGGTAAGTTTGGTAGAATGCCGAGGCTTTTTGAACTTTAACCAGAGTAGGGAGAGTTACATGTCTAATATCGAACAACGCGTCAAGAAAATCGTTGCTGAACAACTCGGTGTAAACGAGACTGAAGTGAAGAATGAGTCCTCGTTCGTTAATGATCTGGGTGCCGATTCATTGGATACGGTTGAGCTGGTGATGGCGCTGGAAGAAGAGTTCGAGTGTGAAATTCCAGACGAAGACGCTGAAAAAATAACTACGGTGCAACAGGCAATCGATTACGTTAACGATCATCCCAAGTAATTTATCCTTCGCTTTTTCCCCTAAAATAACGGAGTTCGGTTTGGCAAAACGCAGAGTCGTCATTACCGGCTTGGGTATTGTTTCGCCCGTTGGTACAGGAATTACCCAAGCATGGCAAAATATCGTTGATGGCAAATCAGGCATTACTCGCATCACCCGTTTTGATACCAGCCTTTTTACATCGAAGATTGCTGGGGAGGTGAAAGGGTTTGATGTGAACAATTTTCTCTCTGCCAAGGATTCTCGGCGTATGGATTTATTTATTCATTACGGCCTGGCAGCTGGTATGGAGGCAATTAAAGATGCCGGGATCGAGGTGACTGAACAAAACGCCGAACGCATCGGTGTCAATATTGGATCTGGTATCGGCGGGCTGCCGATGATTGAAGATAGTCATAACGACTATCTGGCGGTGGGTCCACGCAAGATTTCACCGTTCTTTATTCCGGGTACAATTATTAACATGATTTCTGGTAATCTGTCCATCATGTATGGCTTTAAAGGACCTAATCTGTCCATGGTGACCGCCTGTTCAACAGCCACTCATTGCATAGGCGAATCTGCCCGGTTGATCGAATATGGTGATGCCGATATTATGATCGCGGGTGGCTCTGAAGGTTCAATTTGCGAGCTTGCATTAGGAGGATTTTCATCTGCACGAGCGCTTTCCACTCGCAATGATGATCCTGCTACCGCTAGCCGTCCATGGGACAAAGGACGCGATGGCTTTGTGCTGGGAGAAGGTGCTGGGGTTTTAGTTCTGGAAGAATATGAACATGCCAAATCTCGCGGTGCGAAAATTTACGCCGAAGTGGCAGGTTATGGTATGAGTGCCGATGCATACCACATGACCGCACCGCGCGAGGATGGCGAGGGTGCCGCGCGCTGTATGAATAATGCCTTGCGTAATGCCGGCCTTAATGTGGATCAGGTGGATTACATTAATGCGCATGGCACTTCCACCCCACTGGGCGACTTGGCTGAGACCATGGCAATGAAGCGCTGCCTGGGCGAACACGCGATGAAGGTCAAGGTCAGCTCCACCAAATCCATGACGGGACATTTACTGGGTGCTGCGGGCGGTATAGAGGCTATATTTTCCGTGCTTGGCATTTACCATCAGATTGCCCCGCCCACCATAAATATTTTCGAGCAGGATGAGGCGTGTGATATGGATTATGTGCCCAATATTGCGCGCAACATGATGATTAATGTCGCCATGTCCAACTCATTCGGCTTTGGCGGTACCAATGCTACGTTGGTGTTTCGTAAGGTTTAAAACGCTTGCACGTCTCAAGGAACTACATGCTGATCAATGGCGTGCCGGGAGATCAGGTTAGCATTCATGACCGCGGCTTGCTATATGGTGATGGCGTATTTCGCACGTTGCGTGTGCTCGATGGATGCATGCAGTGTTGGCCGCGTCACTATAGCAAGTTGCAACAGGATTGCTCTGCATTGCGCATCACTTGTCCAGAAGCGGCGCTACTGTTTGAGGAATTGCGGTGTTTGATTGAACAGCGGCCTGATGGTGTGGCCAAAATAATCATTACACGTGGCGAACAATCGGCTCGCGGCTATGCTCCAGTCGAAAATATGATCCCGACACGGATCCTGAGTCTCACTCCTCCACTTGACTATCCGGACAGAAATTATTCGCACGGTGTCAGGCTTCGAATATGCGATTTAAGCTTAGCTCATCAACCGAAACTGGCTGGCATTAAGCACCTTAACCGTTTGGAAAATGTTTTAGCTGCTGCGGAATGGAGTGACCCGGACATCGCAGAGGGTCTGTTGCTTGATATTGTTGGCAATGTGATTGAAGGCATACGCAGCAATCTGTTCATGGTTCGGAACGGTGAATTGTTTACACCAAATTTGTCGAGCTGTGGCGTAGCCGGTATACAGCGTGAACGCGTGATAGAGTGGGCTGCCGAGCATGGCGTACCATGCTGGGTCAGACAGTTTGGACTTGCGGAACTGCTTGTTGCTGACGAAATATTCTTGGTGAATAGTGTGATAGGTTTATGGCCAGTGCGTGAACTGTCAGGCAGAGACTGGAGTCATCATCCGATTTCCATGCAAGTGCAGGAATGGTTGAGCCATGCGCACGATTAAACGCTTGTTGCTCGTTTTGTTGCTTTTGGCCATGCTGCTGACGATTGCTATTGGCTATTATGTTGTTCGTCCGCTGACCTTTCCCGTGCTTCCCTTGGAATTTTCCCTTAATCAGGGCAGTAGCCTGAAGACTGCGGCGCGGCAGATGCAACAAGCTGGCGCGTTGCCCAACGATTGGATGTTTGTCTGGTTAGCGCGCATGCTGGGAAAATCTGCCCAGATACAGGCCGGTAACTATGAGCTGGAAACTGCGGTTACGATGTTGGAATTGTTAACTGTCGTGACAGAAGGGCAGGCCGCCCAGAGTCAATTCAGCATAATTGAAGGTTGGACGTTCAACCAATTCCGCGCAGCATTGAATACCAATCCAGCCATTCGGCATGACAGCGCAAGCCTGTCCGAAGCGGAGATTCTGCGACGTATCGGCGCAGCGGAGGCGTATGCGGAAGGGCAATTTTTTCCCGATACTTATTATTTTGTCAAAGGCACAAGCGACTTAGCCTTGCTTAAGCGCGCCTACAAGACTATGCAAATGCACCTGCAGAAAAGTTGGCAAGAGCGTACGTCTGACCTGCCTCTTAAGTCGGCCTATGAAGCGTTGATTCTGGCCTCTATCGTAGAAAAAGAAACGGGCCAGGCAAGCGATCGCGGCATGATATCGGCCGTATTCATCAACCGTCTGCGTAAAGGTATGCTGCTGCAAACTGATCCGACTGTAATTTATGGGTTAGGAGATAGTTTCGACGGCAATTTGCGCAAGCGCGATTTGCTAGCTGATACGTCGTACAACACCTATACCCGCGCAGGTCTGCCACCCACTCCGATTGCACTGCCAGGGCTGGCCTCGATACAAGCGGCCCTTCATCCGGTTTCGACCGATGCGCTGTACTTCGTGGCGCGCGGAAATGGCAGCTCACAATTTTCAAATTCATT
>JANMWF010000092.1:0-13107 GCA_031393845.1 Nitrosomonadales bacterium
GGATAAACAAGAAACTCGTCCGGCAAAGAAAACAGCTTTTCTCTGACGCTCTTGTATAGCGCATCCGCGTCGCCGTTCTGAAAATCGGTGCGGCCACATCCCTCGATTAGCAACGAGTCACCGGTGAATATTCGGTCGCCCATCAAATAGGAAAAATGTCCGTCAGTATGCCCGGGAGTATGCAACGGCTGCAATTGGATGCTACCCACGTTAAACGGCGTTCCCTCTTCAATTCCCACATCTGTGCAAGGTAATCGATCAAAAGCTGGCATCGCTATCTTGCTTCCTACTTTTGATTTTAGTTCGCGAGCGGCGGTGATGTGATCTGCATGAATATGGGTATCCAGACTATAGGCCAGCGTCAATCCAAGCCGACTGATTTCGGCAAGATCACGATCGACCGAGACGATGACTGGATCAATGAGAACAGCTTGCCCCGTTTCCTCGCAGCCCAGCAAATAGGTATAGGTACTTGATAAAGGCTCGAACAACTGACGAAAGATCATGACAGTGTGTTTAACTTAAACTTTTCGCAAAAAATCTTGTCGCGAATATGCGACTTGCTCTGGTTTGATTCACAGTTGGGAACAGGTTCATATGGCTTCCTCAATGAAAAAAGTTTAAGAAAATGATCAGGATTTCTGCTTGCAGCTATTGATCCCCAATAGGCTGTTGAGCGGACAGAATCCGACGAATGCAGTAATCAACGCGATTGCCGCAGCACCACCAGCCACTTCTTTCCAGATTACATCCACATTTGCAAGGAAAGCAAAGGCAATCAACGCGATTCCAATAACGATACGGATCGCCTTGTCCGCACCACCTACATTGCATGCTAAAGCCATCGCAGCCTCCTCTTGATAAGAACTTCAGAAATAGTGTTCCCCGATGAACAGTTGGCAAAGCCAAGTAGTTCATCAGTAACAATATATTTTATTATATATTATATTGACATATAATCAACAAAAATATTCTTATTGAAGGAGATAGATTGATGGGTGTCACAACTGAAAAATTTGACCTGAATGCATTGCACGCTTCCGCGACTGATGCTTGCGGGTTACTGAAGGCCTTGGCTAACCCAGACCGTTTGCTATTGTTATGCCAGTTGACCCAAGGTGAGCATTGTGTCAGCGACTTGGAAAGCTTACTGGATATTAGGCAACCGACGCTTTCTCAACAATTGTCCGTCCTGCGTGAAGAACAGTTAGTCACTACCCGTCGAGACGGCAAACAGATCTTTTATTCTATTGCCAGCAAGGAAGCGACGGCCGTCATGGCAGTGTTGTACGAGCAATTCTGTAAACCGGGTAAAAGAGGAAAGAAATGACAATCGACTGGGCAAATTTCACCCCTTGGTTATCCTTGGCCGGTGGCGTACTAATTGGTCTTGCTACAGGAATGTTCCTTTTGCTTAACGGGCGGATCGCGGGCATCAGCGGTATTCTCGGTGGGCTGCTACGACCGATAAAAGGTGATGTTGGGTGGCGGGTCGCTTTTGTAGCAGGCCTCATTTTTTCGCCTATCGCCTTTATCGTAGCCACGCCTCTTCCTGCGGTTCAGATTGATGCCGACGCTGCGTCTCTGATTATGGCTGGCCTGCTGGTGGGAATAGGCACCCGCTATGGTTCAGGTTGTACCAGTGGACATGGTGTTTGTGGCCTCTCACGGCTTTCACCGCGTTCGATGGTAGCTACTGCCTTGTTCATGTTGGCCGGTTTTGTGACGGTCTTTATCACTCACCACCTGATTGGTTAAGGAGAATACGATGCAAGTTTTAATGGCCTTCATCACAGGCTTGATATTTGGTTTGGGTCTGATTTTGTCCGGCATGACGGATCCGGCCAAAGTGATTGGCTTTCTGGATATTGCTGGCGCCTGGAATCCATCGTTGGCGTTCGTAATGGGCGGTGCCATTCTGATAGCGGCGATCGCGTTTCACTTTGCTAAGACTCTCCCGAAAGCATTGCTGGGTGACACCATGCGCTTGCCCACTGCGCGCCAGATCGACAGACGACTGGTTTTGGGTGGACTGACATTTGGAGTCGGCTGGGGCTTAGCCGGTTATTGCCCTGGCCCGGCGTTGGCGTCACTTGCCATCGGTGGGAGCAAGCCACTGATCTTTGTCGTCGCCATGCTTGCCGGTATGGCGATTTTCGAAATCCAGGATAGGCGTTCAAGCGCGCACAAACGCAAAGCAGTCTAGTGTATTTTTCCGGAGCCGCGTATGCAAATAGCGATGGTTACTGTGATATGCGGCATGCGATTCAATAAGAGGCAACAATGATAGTCGAACTGGGGTTAGGCTTGGCGGTTGGCGCGATAATGGGACTGACTGGTGCCGGGGGCGGGATATTGGCCGTTCCGCTGCTTGTATTCGGCCTGCAGCTTAGTGTTGCCCAAGCAGGGCCGGTTGGTTTATTGGCCGTAGGGCTAGCTGCCGCTTTGGGAGCGGCAGCCGGTTTGAAAGCGGGTATCGTTCGCTATAGAGCGGCACTGTTGATGTCTGTTACCGGCATGTTCCTGTCGCCTTTCGGTGTATGGCTTGCCCACAGACTCGACAACCGTTGGCTGAGTATTCTGTTTTCCATCATCTTGTTCTTTATTGCGTATCGGACTTTCCGCCAAGCTAAGAATCATTTAACCGATAGTGAAGAGGGCAACATCCAAAAACTCGCATGCGTTCGAGACGCCAATAGCGGCCAGTTCGTCTGGACCACTCGCTGTGCACGCGCCTTGGCAATATCTGGAGGCATCGCGGGATTATTCTCTGGCTTATTGGGTGTGGGAGGCGGCTTTGTGATTGTTCCAGCTTTACAACGCTATACGGATTTAGTCACTCAGTCCGTCATCGCCACGTCATTGACAGTCATCGCGTTGGTGTCACTAACAGGCGTCCTGTTCAGTGCTACCGCTGGCGCCTTGAACTGGGTAGTTGCGATACCGTTTTGTGCTGGCGCCTTTGCAGGAATAATGGTTGGAAAGTTAATATCTTCCCGGCTGGCAGGACCCAAGTTGCAAATAAGTTTTGCTGTTCTGTCCGCAGTTGTAGCGGCTGGAATGATGATCAAATCTATTGCATAGCATTCTGGCGCAAACGGCAATAACTTGACCACACGAATTCACATGAGTAAAAAGCTTTATGTAGTGAAGTTTCGTTGATCTTATAAGAATTGAAGCACTACACTAATCTATGGCAAAGTTTGCACTAGCGCCCTCCACTGCCATGACTGTCGGCTGCTTGGTAAGCAGTGTAATTAGCGTAGCGAGTTGGTCGCGCATTTGGCGACGATCCACAATCATATCAATAGCGCCATGTTCCATCAAAAATTCCGCGCGCTGAAAGCCTTCCGGTAGCGTCTCACGCACCGTCTGCTGAATTACCCGCGCACCGGCAAAGCCAATCATTGCGCCGGGTTCGGCAATGACCACATCGCCCATGAAAGCAAAGCTGGCGGACACGCCGCCCATGGTCGGATCGGTCAGCACCGAAATGAATGGCAGTTTTTCTGCGCTCAATTGGGTCAGCGCGGCACAGGTTTTTGCCATTTGCATCAACGACAGCAATCCTTCTTGCATGCGCGCCCCCCCGCTGGCGGCAAAACACACGAAAGGGGCTTTCTGTTCGGTAGCAAGCTGCACACCGCGCACGAAGCGTTCTCCCACTACCGAGCCCATGGAGCCACCCATGAAGCTGAATTCAAACACTGCCGCCACCAACGGAATGGCATGTACACTTCCTTGCATTACCACCAGCGCATCACTTTCACCAGTGTCCCGCTGCGCCGCCGTCAGACGCTCGCTGTATTTTCTGCTATCTTTAAATTTCAGCGTATCCAGCGGTTGCACTTCAGCACCAATCTCGAAACGCCCCTCCGCATCCAATAGCCAGTTCAGCCGAGTGCGCGCGGTAACGCGGTGATGATGATTGCACTTGGGGCAAACACTTTTGTTTTTCTCCAAATCAGAGTAGTACAGTACCCCCTGACATGATGGACATTTGTGCCATAGCCCTTCTGGCACATTCTTCTTGCTCTCTTCCCCCAACTCTCTACGCTTTATTTTTGGGGGCAATAATTTCTGAAACCAACTCATGCAATCCTCCTTCTAGGCCTGATTGATTGCCAAGCGCAATTCCTTAACCAGCCTTGCGACATTGAGGATGACAGACTCTTCGTTCGAATCCTCAATTTCCTGCACGATGCGGCTGCCAACCACCACGCCGTCGCACAGCTTTGAGACTGCTCGCGCTGTATCTGCATCACGGATGCCAAAGCCTACGCATATAGGTAGGCCGATGTGCTGTCGAATGTGCGGAATTTTCTGTGCTATCGCTGACAAGTCCAGATGCCCCGCCCCAGTCACGCCCTTAAGCGACACGTAATACACGTAACCGCGCGCCAGTTTGGCCACTTGCGCGATGCGCGCATCGGATGTAGTGGGTGCAAGCAAAAAAATGGGATCCACGCCATGTCGATGCAGGTGACCGAACGCCTCGTGGCTTTCTTCCGGCGGAAAGTCCACCGTTAGCACGCCATCTACGCCCACTTCCGCGCAGCGCGCAGCGAAGCGTTCCCAGCCCATTGCCTCGATAGGATTGCCATAACCCATCAGCACTATGGGCGTGCTCGCATCCGTGGCGCGAAATTTCGCCACCATATCGAGTACGTCATGCAACGCTACGCCATGTTTGAGTGCTCGCTCCGAAGAGCGTTGTATAGTTGGACCATCCGCCATTGGATCGGAAAATGGCACGCCAATTTCAATGATGTCTGCACCCACCTCTGCCAGCGCATGCATCAGCGAAACAGTAATTTTCGGATTGGGATCACCTGCCGTAATAAAGGGAATCAGTGCCTTACTGCCGCGCTGCTTAAGTTTTTCAAAAGTGGTCTGAATACGTGACATGGGGTACCTGCAAAGTAATTCCAGAAAAGGTTACAGTTCAATACCAGAAACCCGCGCTACGGTCGCCATGTCCTTGTCGCCGCGTCCGGATAGATTGACCAGCAGAACTTTATCATGCCCCATCGTCGGTGCGATCTTGGCCGCATAAGCCAAAGCATGACTTGATTCCAACGCCGGAATAATACCTTCGTAATGACATAGATCATGAAAAGCTTGTAGCGCCTCACTATCCTCAATGGCTACATATTGCGCGCGCCCACTGTCTTTAAGCCATGCGTGTTCCGGGCCGACACCGGGATAATCCAGCCCGGCGGAAATAGAGTGCGTTTCAATGATTTGGCCGTTCTCATCCTGCAACAAATAAGTACGATTACCGTGCAGCACGCCCGGCTTGCCGGCAGTCAGTGCGGCTGCGTGTAGGCCACTGGCAATGCCGCTGCCCGCCGCTTCCACACCGATAAGCTGCACACCAGGGACATCGATGTAAGAATGAAAAATCCCCATGGCGTTCGAGCCCCCTCCCACGCAGGCGATCACCGCGTCCGGCTGACGTCCTGCCAATTCCGGCATCTGCACCACGCATTCCTTGCTTACCACTGAATTAAAATCGCGCACCATCATCGGATACGGATGCGGCCCAGCCACAGTGCCAATGATGTAGAAAGTATTTTCGATGTTGGTGACCCAATCGCGCATCGCCTCGTTGAGCGCATCCTTGAGTGTTTTGGAACCGCTCTCAACTGGCACTACAGTCGCGCCCAGGAGTTTCATGCGATAGACATTAGTGGCTTGACGTTTAATGTCCTCCGCGCCCATGTACACCACGCATTCCATGCCATAACGTGCCGCCACGGTAGCCGTCGCTACGCCGTGCTGGCCCGCGCCGGTTTCGGCGATCACACGCGGCTTACCCATGCGCTTAGCCAGCAACGCCTGTCCTACGGTGTTATTCACCTTATGCGCACCGGTATGATTAAGATCTTCACGCTTCAGATAAATCTGCGCGCCACCCAACCGTTTCGACCAGTGCCGTGCGTGGTAAATCGGGCTGGGGCGTCCGACATAATGCTTCAGCTCATAGGCAAACTCAGCCTTGAATTCAGGGTCAACAGAATAATGCTCATAAGCAGCACGCAATTCATCCAGCGCGCCCATTAAAGTTTCGGCAACGTAAATACCGCCGTAAGGGCCGAAATGACCCGTGCTGTCAGGATAGTTGTAAGCCAATTTTCTTAACCTCATTGATGAATGCGGCGATTTTTGCTGCATCCTTAATTCCTTTCGCAGCTTCCACACCGCTGGAAACATCTACTGCCCAAGGTCGCACCTGCTTGATTGCATCCGCCACATTATTTACGTGCAAGCCCCCGGATAAAACTACTGGCAAGGGCAAATTGCGCGGAATCAGTGTCCAGTCAAACGATACTCCCGTGCCACCATGCGTACCTTCGATGAAGGCATCAAGCAACAAACCCTGTGCATCTTTATAACGCGCCGCGTATTGTACCAAATCCACTCCATATTTGACTCGCACCGCCTTCAAATAAGGGCGACTGAACTGCGCGCAGAATTTTGGTTCTTCCTCCCCGTGAAACTGCAACACATCCAACGGTACCTGTTGCAATATCTCTTGCACCGCTTCTGCGCTGGGATTGACGAACAACCCCACCAGCGTCACGAACGGCGGAATCGCAGCCGCCAGTTGAGCAGCCTGCTTTGGCGTTACATAACGCGGACTTTTATCATAGAACACCAGTCCGAGCGCATCCACACCGCTATGCGCGGCGGCCAGCGCATCTTCCACACGCGTGATGCCGCAAATCTTGATTCGGGTCATAGTTATGAAACGCGCTGATAAAAAATCGAGGCGACATTGTAATGCATACAAGCGATAGACAAAATTTCAACCTGAATATTTTTACATAAGAAGCCAAGGCAATCATGACCTCATGAACAAGGTATCACTTGCATGTAGCACACCAGCGCACCCTACTTAAGTTGCGGCAATTCCCATTTTGCATCGTAAGTAACCCGGCGCAGATACAAGCCATCTGGCGCAAAGGTTGGCGCAGCAAGACTACGCTCTTGACCTTCCAGCACTTCGCGCATCCACTGCGGCGGGTGCTTGCCCTTTCCTATATATACCAGACAACCAACGATGTTGCGCACCATATGGTGCAGGAAGGCATTAGCGCTGAGATCGAAAATTATCGTATCGCTTTGCTTTTGAATGTCGAGTTGCGCCAAGTTTTTTATGGGTGATTTGGCTTGGCATTCCGCGGCGCGCAGAGCGCTAAAATCATGCTCTCCCAACAAATACTGCGCGGCTTCACACATCTTTTCCACATTCAGTGGCGCATGAAACCAGCCTGCTTTGCCATACTGCATGGCATTGCGCACTGAGCGGTTGATAAGTAGATAGCGGTAACTACGTGCCTGGGCAGAAAAACGTGCATGAAATTCTTCCGGCACAATATGTGCCCACAATACAGCGATGCTGTTCGGCAACAAGGCATTGACGCCACGTACCCAAGCAGTCAGCGGCCTTGCTACGTTGGTATTAAAGTGCACTACCTGTTCCTGCGCGTGTACACCGGTATCGGTACGGCCAGCTGCGACGACTGAAATGAGTTCGTTGGCAATCCCGCTCAAAGCAACTTGCAGTGCATCTTGCACGGTATGGCCACCGGCTTGACTTTGCCAGCCGAAATACTGGCTACCGTCGTATTCCACACCGAGTGCAATTCTCACAGCAGCGCAAACACAAGCAGGGCGCAGCCTATAGTGAGTATCATGCCATCATGCATTGTGAATTGGGTGGTGTACAGTTCAATGCTGTGCGGTTTAACCTCCGCTGGGGCCAGCATCTGTCCGATATGTTGGTGCACCAATTACCTGTGGTATCCCATGCAACGGATTCGGCATACTGCAAGGTCAGCGCCAAGCGCACTGCCTGGCGCTCGCGGGACAGGCCGACATATCGCAATGGGTAAGTCAAAACGTATAGACCGCAAATGAGCTGCTGTTGGGGCAACAGGCTTAACAGAATAGCCAAGCTTGCCAGGGTACATACCAAGCGGCACAATTGCAGCAGACCATTGATCAAACTTTCATATGTTGGACTGAATTGTGCAAGAGATGCCCACACGGCTGCACCCGGTGTCGCATAGGCATAGATGAGGAGCAGCGATAGCATAATCCAGCGCGTGCGGCGCAAAAGTATAATCAAGCAGGTAACGGACAAAGCGTAGGCCACTGCTAGCAGTGGCAAACCTGCAAGCACCAATTTTGTGGCTTGCAATGATTGAATAGTGATGACTAGACAGACCCAAAGAAGGATAAGCACGGCAGGGTGCGTCATCAGGGTACCTCTAACTCCATTTGACATTAAGAATAGTAATGACAGCGTCTAAAAATCCAGACTTCAAAATACCGGTTGCGCAGATTATCTGCAACCACTTTATTTCAACTGGGCTGCAATGCGGATACAGATAAGCAGGCAATTCGCAACACTGATGACCGCAATCCCACTGTTAATGTCGACTCAAAAAAAACGGCAACCGCAAGTTGCGGGCTACCGTTCGGTGTGCCAATTTGCAAATTAAGACAGTTGCTGCAGCAATGCTTCAGCAGCCGTTCGATGCTGCTCACCCCCCTCGCGCGCAACTTCTTCCAAAATTTCACGCGCGCCTGCGACATCTCCCATTTCCTGATAGGCCTTGGCGAGATCAAGCTTGGAGGCAGCGTCGTGCCATTGTGCATCCTTTTCCTCCCCCGACAGAACAGGGGCAGGAACGACAGGTTTATCCAGATTCAAACTGATATCGCCCAGACCGATATCCATTATTTCCTTGGGCGCAGCTTTTACAGTGGAATCACCAACCTTGCCCGCATTCTTATCTGCAGATGGAAAATCCAGCTCGAAATCTATATGTTCATTGACATTCGTCCGAGCAGCCACTGCAGTTTTTTCTTGAGTTATCACAGGGGTTGGAGCACGATTAGTTGTCACATCTAACATAAAATCATCCAAACTCATTGGAGTCGTTTCGACTTTACCAGTGCTTGACGCAAGCAATTTCGGATGGCTGGCCGTCACATCAAAATCCATCGCTGTACTCTCTGAATTCATATGGCTGGTAGTTACATCAAAATCCATCGTTGTACTTTTTGAGGCAGAGCTCGACTGACTTGTCTCAGCGGCGCTGCCTGTCGATGCTTTCGGTGTACTAAAATCTTGATCGAGGTCAAAATCCAAGGAAGATGACGGTTTTGTTGCCTTGCCCTCATTAAGCATGACATCGGGAGAATAATCAGCAACGAATGACTCCTCGGTTACCGTGCTTGCATTACCACCATACATCGGGTTGTTCGGTTCAAGCTTGATGCCCATTATGGCTGCTTCCGTCCAAGCATTCGCATCGCCTGAGTCCCGCAACTGACGCGCAATGGTAGCGAATGAACGCGTGTCCTTACGGTTCGCATAAATGGACAGTAGCTTGAGGTGGATCTGATGATTAGCCGGAGTCTTGATCAACGCCTCTTTCAGAATTTTTTCGGCTTGCTCATCACGACCAAAACTCAAGAACAAATCAGCCCCGCTGATCGGATCAAAATCATCGGCCTGCGCTTGGCTGGTACCGCTAACCGTGGTAATGGAATTAGTCAAATCATCTGCCTTTGGAGAAGAAGGGGCCGACGTACCATTTTGATTAGAGAAGCCTAACGTATGCTCAATCGGCTTATCATCAAGTTTGGTTTTCTCCCTATTGTTCTTACCACGCCGGGTTCGCAAATAACCCAGTCCGACCAGCCCCAGCAGCGCAGCCGCCGCACCCGCCATATAAGTCGGTTGACCGAGTATTGTATCCAACAGAGAAGGTTGCGTAGAGACCAACTTGGGGTTTGTTATTGGCTTGACTGGTTTCACCGAGCTGACAGTCGCTACTGCGCTAACGGCTGCAACCTCAGAAGCAACAATAGCTACTTGTGAAGCAACAACAGGGACTTGTGACATAACTCCTGATTGGGCTTCATTCAAGCTGGTTGCAGTCTGACCTTCGGTTAGGTTCTGGACAGGCTTCACTTGTGCTGCAGGTGGCTGGCTCTTCAAATCAATCAGGCGCCGCAAGTCTTGGACGTTTTTTTCTAACGCTACAACACGTTCATTGCTTTCCTGGAGCGCCTTGCTCTTGGAGATCGCTTCTTCTTCCAGAGCATGAATCTTGTTATGCAAAGCTTTTGCATTGTCGCCTGCAGAGGTTTTGTCCCCAGGTGCTTCACCCTTGGATAATCTCACTACTTCCTTCACGGATTCTTTGGCCACAGGGGCATTATCAGCCACAGAGGTACTAATTTTACCGGAAGCTTCCTGCTTGGATTCATCCCCTCTAGCAAGTCCACTTGCTGCCGCAAGCTTTTGGCGATAGGCGTTCCAATCATCGGCTTGTGCGTGGATTTCTTTCACAGCTTTCACCTGCGACAGATTATCCAATTCGGATTGCTCTGGCATATGCAGTATTTTGCCTCTTTTCAGACGGTTCATATTTTTGCCATCGAATGCGTCGGCATTGGCATGATACAGAGCGACCAGCGCGCGCTCCAAGCTAACATCGGAAGACTTTGTTTGAAGTGCAAGCTTGCTCAGGGTATCACCGCGTTTCACCTTAATATCGCCGGAAGCAACGTTACTACTCTCATTGGGTTTGTTAACAGCGGCCGGTATTTCGTCAACAGCTTTCTTTTCATCCACCATTAGGGTAGTGCTTGGCAACGGGGATTCGATTCGCTCTTCCTTGCCTTTGGGCTCAAGCTCGGACACATTAACAATGCTCGGCTCTACTGGCTTCACTTCTGCTGGCTTGGGTTGTGCTGGGACATAACCCGGCGGATCAAGCAGAAAAGTGTATTCTCGCAGCAGCTTGCCAGACGACCAAACCAACTCTACCAATAGATTAACGAATGGCTCGTTAATCGGTTGCACTGAAGTTATCTTAATATAAGGTTCGCCATTAGCATTCGTCTCAATCTTGAATTTCAAAGGAGGTAACCCGGATGGATAATCCAAGCCCGCATCCTTGAATACTTCGGGCGACGCCAAGCGCGCAGTCAGGCTACTTATTTCATCTTTTCTGGCCGTCCCAAGTTCTATCAGCACACTCATGGGCTCACCCAAGGTGTTGGCCACGTTAATATCGCCCATGCTAATCGCATAAGAAAAATCGGACAAAACCAAACTAATAACTAACCCTAATGCTTTGACGAGTGATTTCAGCACACTACCACCTTTATAAAATAAATGTTTAACGTGAAGAACATAACATCATGGAGTTATCAGCGCAAGCTAAAAGCTCAGGCTAAGTAAGTTTCAATCAAAATCTCAGCAATCTGCACGCTGTTAAGCGCTGCACCCTTACGTACATTGTCACTCACCACCCACAGATTAAGACCACGCGGATGTGATATATCCTCTCGAATACGCCCTACAAGAGTCGCATCCTGTCCCGCTGCGTCGATGGCAGTGGGATAGCCACCAGGCTCGCGCCTATCCATCACCTGCACGCCTGGCGCCTTTTCCAACAAAGCGCACGCTTCACCAGCTGTGATTTTCTTGCGTGTTTCAATATGCACCGCTTCTGAATGACCATAGAACACCGGTACCCGCACAGCAGTAGCATTCACCATGATGTTCTCGTCTTCCATGATTTTGCGAGTTTCCCACACCATCTTCATTTCTTCTTTGGTGTAACCGTTATCCATGAACACGTCAATGTGCGGCAGCACGTTGAATGCGATGCGTTTAGAATAAACCTCGGCCTTCACTTCCTGGTGATTAAACAAAGCACGCGTCTGCTCCGCTAGCTCCTCAATGGCTTCCTTGCCAGTGCCAGACACTGCCTGATACGTGGCGACATTAATGCGCTCTATGCCTACTGCGTCATGGATAGGTTTCAACACCACCAACATCTGGATGGTGGAACAGTTCGGGTTGGCAATAATGCCCCGATTCTTGTATTGCGCAATGGCATGCGGATTCACTTCCGGTACCACAAGCGGAATGTCGTCCTCGTAGCGGAATTGCGCAGTATTATCGATCACCACGCAGCCAGCTGCTGCAGCGATAGGCGCATATTTTTCCGACACACTGCTACCAGCGGAAAACAAGCCGATCTGCACCTGCGAAAAATCGAAACCTTCCACGTCCTGAACAGTAACTTCTTGGTTGCGGAATGTCACTGTAGAACCGGCAGAACGGCTGGAAGCCAAGGGGAAAAGCTTACCGACCGGAAAGTTGCGCTGCTCCAGAATTGACAGCATTGCCTCGCCAACTGCACCCGTCGCACCCAATATCGCGACATCGTATTTCTTGTTCATGCTTCTACCCTCTTTATTAATTACCTCCGGCAGAACCGGAAGACTATTGCTGGATCATATTTAAAGGCGCTGACATCCCATGTGCTACCCAAATATCGCTCGCTTCTGCCTCTTGGGAATAAAAACCACATGATAATTACGTCCCATCTCATATGACTCAGAGACTGCAGGTCTAACCTTGATGAGTACTTAGGCAAAGCGCGCTATCTACCTCATCAAATTAATTTGATAAGGCCGCAACCACGGCATCGCCCATCGCATCCGTACCAATTTTCTCCATACCCACCTCGGCAATGTCCGCAGTGCGCAAACCTCGCTGCAGAGTCTTGCGCACTGCAGATTCGATGCGTAGTGCGATATCTACGCGGGCAAATGTGTAGCGCATCATCATTGCCAATGACAAAATTGTCGCCAATGGATTGGCAATATTTTTGCCTGCAATGTCCGGCGCAGAGCCGTGACAAGGTTCATACAAACCTTTGTTATTCGCATCCAGCGAAGCGGAAGGCAACATGCCGATGGAACCAGTCAACATGGAGGCCTCATCCGACAGAATGTCACCGAATATGTTACCGGTGAGAATTACATCGAACTGCTTGGGTGCCCGCACCAGTTGCATCGCTGCGTTGTCCACATACATATGCGACAGCTCGACTGCCGGATACTCCTTTGCTACCTCAGTCACTATTTCACGCCATAACATACTTGTATCCAGTACATTAGCCTTGTCTACTGAACACACTTTTCCCTTGCCATTTTCACCGGCGCGTTTCATGGCTATCTGGAAGCCGACGTGCGCCACCCTGGAAATCTCGGATTCACTGT
>JANMWF010000145.1:0-6691 GCA_031393845.1 Nitrosomonadales bacterium
GGTACCACAACACTACCATCGGCTTGCTGATAATTTTCCAGTATGGCAACCAATGTACGACCAACCGCGAGACCGGAACCGTTAACTGTATGCAGCAATTCCGGCTTTCCCTGTTCATTTCGGAAGCGCGCCTGCATACGCCGTGCTTGGAAGGCTTCAAAATTAGAACAGGAAGAAATCTCACGGTAGGCATTCTGGGCTGGTAACCAAACTTCAATGTCGTAAGTCATTGCGGCAGAAAAACCCATATCACTCGTGCACAGTTTCATTACCCGGTATGGCAAAGCCAATTTTTGCAAAATCGTTTCGGCATGTGCTAACAATTGTTCCAGCGCGTCATAGGATTGCTCAGGATGCACAATCTGCACCAACTCCACCTTGTCGAATTGATGCTGACGGATCATGCCACGTGTATCGCGCCCGTAAGAGCCGGCCTCGCTCCGAAAGCAGGGGGTATGCGCCACAAACTTCAGCGGCAGTTTCTCTAGCGGAGTGATGCTGTCACGCACCATGTTAGTCACTGGGACTTCAGCCGTGGGAATGAGGTAGAAATTCTGTTTGCCTTCCTCACCCAGCTGACGCGGCACACGAAACAAATCCTCCTCAAACTTCGGCAGCTGTCCGGTGCCACGCATGGAGTCTGCATTTACCAGATACGGCACATACACTTCGGTATAGCCGTGCTGCTCGGTATGGATGTCGAGCATGAACTGCGCCAGAGCGCGATGCAATCGCGCCAACGGGCCTTTTAACAGTGAGAAGCGCGAGCCGCTGATCTTGGTGGCAGTTTCGAAATCCAGCCCACCCACGTCCTCGCCCACACTGACGTGATCCTTAACTTCAAAATCAAATTCAGGCGGCAATCCGACGCGGCGCATTTCAACATTGTCGGCCTCTGACTTTCCTACAGGCACACTGATGTGCGGTGTGTTAGGAATAACCGAGAGAAAATCCTGCAAGTCTTGCTGTACATGCTCAAGTTGCGCCTCAAGTTCCTTAAGCTCATCGCCCAAGCCGGCCACTTCCGCCATGATGGCCGACACATCCTCGCCCTTGGCCTTGCCCATACCAATCTGTTTGGAGGTAGCATTGCGCTTGGCTTGCAGTTCTTGCGTGCGCGTTTGAATAGTTTTACGCGTACTCTCCAGCTGCCCGAAACGAGTCGTATCCAGCGGGTAACCCCGTGTCGCCAGACGTGCCGCCACAGCGTCCAAATCATTGCGTAATGCTTGTAGGTCTAACATGGTCCCCTCCAACGCGATGCAACCCTTACTCGGCTACATGCTGTCATCATTTTTCATTTCTCTTTTCTCTTTACCGCAGCATCCAGCCCACGGAGGTGGGCTAGTTTTTCCGCGATTTTCGCTTCGAGGCCTCGCTCGGCAGGTTGGTAAAAACTTACCTCCGGCAACCCCTCCGGAAAATAATTTTCACCCGCTGCATAGCCTTCCATTTCATTGTGTGCGTAGCGATAGTCCTTGCCGTAATCAAGCTGTTTCATCAATTTGGTTGGCGCATTGCGCAAATGCAACGGTACCGGACGCGACCCATCTTGGGCGACCAAGGCGCGGGCGGCATTATACGCGACATAACCTGCATTCGACTTGGCCGCAGCTGCCAGGTATAGCACCGCTTGCGCCAATGCCAGCTCGCCTTCCGGCGAGCCTAGCTGCTCATAAGTCTGGGCGGCATTCAGCGTTAATTGAATTGCTCGCGGATCGGCCAAACCGATATCTTCCCATGCCATACGCACAATGCGTCGCGACAGATAACGCGGATCGGCGCCACCATCCAGCATACGCACCAGCCAATACAGAGCGGCATCGGGATTGGAGCCTCGCACCGATTTATGCAAGGCGGAGATTTGATCGTAGAATGCTTCGCCCCCCTTATCGAAACGACGCAGGTTCTGCGCCAAAGCGTTGTCCAGGAAGTCGGTATCGATGCGCGTAACATGTGCGGTCTGAGCGGCGGTTTGCAACTGCTCAAGCACGTTGAGCAAGCGGCGCGCATCACCATCGGCATAGCCGACGATGCGTTCGCGTACTGCATCGTCAAACTCCAAATCCGGCAAGGCAAGCTGTTGCGTGCGTTTGAACAGTTGACTCAATTCCACCTCGGACAAGGCTTGCAGCACATAAACCTGGGCGCGTGACAACAACGCGCTAATCACTTCGAATGAAGGATTCTCAGTGGTCGCACCAATGAAGGTGACCAAACCCTGTTCAACGAAAGGCAGAAACGCATCCTGCTGCGATTTATTGAATCGATGTACCTCGTCTACAAATAAAATAGTATGGCGCCCACTCTGCTGCAAGGTGTGCTGCGCTTGCGCAATAGCATCGCGGATGTCCTTCACCCCGGACAGCACCGCCGATAGCGGCACAAACTCGGCATCAAACGCCGAAGCCATAAGCCTGGCCAAGGTGGTCTTGCCCACTCCGGGTGGCCCCCACAGAATCATGGAATGCAGCTTGCCGGATTCAAACGCCAAGCGCAGTGGCCGGCCCGGTCCCAGAAGATGGGATTGCCCTATAACTTCGTCTATATGCTTGGGGCGCAAACGCTCGGCCAAGGGTGCGACGGGTGCAGGAGGATCAAACAGGTTATCGCGGGTGGAGAACATAATCCGGCAATGATAAAGAGAGGTTGCATTTTTTAATGCAATGATAATAATACAGGCTTTGAGATGCTCTTTTAAATAATTCCAAAGTAATTATTGTTGCACCAATTAAAAATAATTTTTCTATGATGCAATTGAATTATGATGCAATCATAAAAAATAATATGGTATTCAAAAAAAATGCCATTCAAAAACTTTACCGAGCCAACAAACACTTAGCCATATAATCATGCTGACAAAATCATAAAATACAATGAAAACATTAAATAAAGAAATGCAGTCAGCTATTACCCCTACAATGGCATTGGAGTTATTAAAAGAAGGTAATAAAAGGTTTCAAAACAACCTTAAAGCAAATCGTAATCTGTTGCAACAAGCCAGTGAAACAGCAGAAGGTCAGCATCCATTTGCAATTATTTTAAGTTGTATAGATTCTCGCACCTCAGCGGAATTAATTTTTGACCAGGGTTTAGGTGATGTATTTAGCGTACGGATTGCTGGCAATATCATGAATGAAGATATTCTTGGCAGTATGGAATTTGGCTGCAAAATCGCTGGCGCTAAAATAATAGTGGTTTTAGGCCATACCAAATGCGGCGCCATAAGAGGTGCTTGCGACCATGTAGAGATGGGTAACCTGACCTCCCTGTTAAATAAAATACAGCCAGCGATCTATGATGAAATAAGCGAAACCGAAAATCGAAACTCAAGTAACCCTGAATTTGTGGAAAAAATAGCCACTATCAACGTAAAAAGAACATTACATGCCATCATGGAACGTAGCCCAATTTTAAAAGAGATGGTTGATGCCGGTGACATTGGAGTTATTGGCGGAAAACATGACATAACAACGGGTGTGGTAATTTTTTATGACGACACGTTGATTATCAATAATCCTAAATAAACTGCTTTCGAATATGGTCTTATTCCCAAAATAAGTTAAGGGCGCCTCTAAAAACTCAAGTTTCTAAGCAAGACAAGGCACGAGTAAAAAATTTGAGCGCGGCATATGGTTGATATGGAAGCGATAATTTTTTTCTAGTAACGCCGTATTGTGACGAAGCGGGGTAAGCAGTCAAGCCGCAAAGCGGCTGCTCGCAAAATTGGATTTTTAGAGGCGCCCTTAAGTCGAGGAAAGAATTATTCACCCAATACGTCCGCCCCTTTGGGCGGCACAAACTTGAACAATTGCGGTGATAGTTGCGGGTTGCGTTTCAGCTTCGAAAAACGAAGCACGGTGGTGTGGCCGAAGACGTCTTGCAACTCCATAACCATCAGCTCGGATTGCGCGTTAAACGCCATGAGAACTTTCTCGAAGCTGGTATCCTGCGCACGGGGCGTAGCTTGCAACCATTCCAGGTTATCCTTGGTTCCGATGTCTTTTAACTGAAAGTCGCGCTCAATCTCATTGCTACCGGACAAGAGTGCCGCCGGGCTGCTACCCAGCGCTGCATCAATTTTTTTCACTGTGACCTGATTAAGTTCCACGTCATGCAGCCAGAATTTCTCGCCGTCGCCCACGATTAATTGTTCAAAAGGCTTCTGATAGACCCAGCGAAATTTTCCGGGCCGTACAAACTGCATGGTGCCGGAAGCCGACTGAATGCGCTTGCCACTTTTGTCCCGAACCTCTTGAGTGAAATTGGCCTGCGCTGAATGTGTGGAGGTGATGAAATTTTTCAACTTATCGGTGGCTCCGGCATAAGCCGAGAGAGGGAACACAAAAAATAAAAAAATAAAAAACTTGAACATGTGGAATTCCTCTTTGCATTAACCTCTCTTTGTCGAAAGATGTTAAATTGGTTTGGATTTAACTACTTACTCCTGCCTGGCAGGTGCAATCACTTCACGGTTGCCGTTACTCTGCATGGGCGTCACTACTCCGGCGCGTTCCATCTGTTCCACCAAGCGCGCGGCACGATTGTAGCCAATACGCAAATGGCGCTGCACCAGCGAGATAGAAGCGCGGCGCGATTTCACCACGATGTCCACCGCCTGATCATATAGTGCATCGGCTTCTACACTTCCTCCGCTTTCGACTTCGCCGTCCGCTTCAAGTTCCTCCAACGAAGTTAGTATGCCTTCGACATATTGTGGTACACCCAGCGCCTTGAGATATTCGGCGACGCGGTGCACTTCCTGGTCGGAAACGAAGGCACCATGCACTCGCTGCGGGTAGCCGGTACCGGGCGGTAAATAAAGCATATCGCCCTGGCCGAGCAAGGCCTCCGCACCCATTTGATCAAGGATGGTGCGCGAATCAATCTTGCTGGACACTTGGAACGCCACACGTGTTGGCACATTAGCCTTGATCAAGCCTGTGATAACGTCCACCGAAGGACGCTGCGTCGCCAATACCAGGTGAATACCGGAGGCACGCGCCTTCTGCGCCAGACGCGCAATCAACACCTCGACCTTCTTGCCCACTACCATCATCAGATCGGCCAACTCGTCGATAAACACTACGATGAATGGTAACTCTTCCGCCGCTTCGGGGTTTTCCGGAGTAAGCGTGAATGGATTGGTCAGCGGGCGATCCGCCTTGATGGCATCGCGCACCTTCTGGTTGTAACCGGCAATGTTGCGCACACCGAGTGTCGACATTAGACGATAACGCTTGTCCATTTCCTGCACGCACCAGTTGAGCGCAGACGCAGCTTGGCGCATATCCGTCACCACGGGGGCTAACAGGTGTGGGATGCCTTCATACACTGACAGTTCAAGCATCTTGGGATCAACCAGCAATAGCCGTACCTGCTGCGGTGTGGCCTTGTAGAGCAGGCTCAGAATCATGGCATTGATCGCCACCGACTTACCGGAACCGGTGGTACCTGCCACCAAGACATGCGGCATCTTGCCCAGATCGGCAACCACGGGTTTGCCGGAAATATCCTTGCCCATCGCCATAGTAAGCGGCGAATTCATGCCCGCGTAATCCTGCGAACTGAGAATTTCGGACAACCGTACCATCTGCCGCTTCGGATTGGGCAATTCCAACGCCATGTAGGATTTGCCCGGAATGGTTTCCACCACGCGAATGCTGACCACGGATAGTGCACGCGCCAAGTCTCTCACCAGACTGGTGATCTGGCTGCCCTTTACCCCTACTGCAGGCTCGATTTCGTAGCGCGTGATGACCGGCCCCGGATAGGCCGCCACCACTTTCACTTCCACGCAGAAATCTTTTAATTTGCGTTCAATCAACCGTGAAGTAAATTCCAGCGTGTCGGCAGACAACATTTCAACTTCATGTACCGGCTGATCCAGCAGATGCAGCGGCGGCAGCGGCGAATCGGGCATGTCCGGGAACAATGGCACCTGTTTCTCTTCCGACACGCGCGCAGACTGTCGCACTTCAATCAGTGGCTGCTCGATATATATCGGCAGATGGTTCTCTACACGTTTTTTTTCTTCTTCCACCACAACCTGGCGCTCACTCAATGATTGTGCACCAACACGCTTGTCCTGCCAGGTCAGCCAAGCATTCTGCGTCCAGAAATAAAAGGCTTCAAGAACTGCACCCAATCGATCAGTAAACCGCAGCCACGACAGGCCACTAAACAAACTAAACCCGATAGCCATCAACACCAGCAGAAACAAGGTGGCACCGGTAAACCCCAGCAAGTGCGCCAACCCGTCACCCAGCACCACGCCCAACATTCCGCCTGGCGCAAGTGGCAGCGCGGCCTTCAGGGTATGAAGCCGCAGCGCTTCCAATGAACTGCTGGTCAGCAATAACACGACAAAGCCGATCAGCGCTACCCATAAGGCACGACGATCGAACAAGCTGTTTTGCGATATGCCGCGATAGTCCACCCATATCTGTTGCAACAGGAATGCAACCCACCACCAGGCAGAAAAGCCGAATACATACAACAGCACATCCGCCAGCCAAGCACCGAATACGCCGCCCGAATTATGTGGCACAGCATTGCTGGCACTATTCGACCAGGCAGGATCGTTCCGATCATAACCATACAGGGTGAGGATTAAATAAATTCCCACCGCAACCAGCAGCAACAAGCGCGATTCGCGCAGCAATGCAGCCAACCGACCTGATAGCGGAGA
>JANMWF010000198.1:0-14814 GCA_031393845.1 Nitrosomonadales bacterium
TGGTGATGTTTTTGCCTCATGGCTACGAAGGGCAGGGGCCGGAACATTCGTCTGGGCGTATTGAGCGCTATCTACAGCTATGTGCAGATTATAATATTCAAGTGTGTATCCCTTCCACTCCAGCTCAGCTGTTCCATTTGCTGCGCCGCCAGATGTTACGCCCGATACGCAAGCCGCTTATTGTGTTTACGCCCAAAAGCATGTTGCGCAGCAAGGATGCATCTTCGCCGCTGAATGAGTTGGCTCAAGGTTCATTTCAGCCAGTGATTGGAGAAGTGGATGCGCTGGAAGCTGCCAAGGTGCGCCGTATTATCGTGTGTAGCGGAAAAATTTATTATGAGCTTAAGGCCGCGCGACACGAACGCGGTATTCAAAATACCTTGCCGAAGTCCTTGTCTCCAGAAGAGGTGGCGATTATCCGACTGGAACAACTTTATCCTTTTCCGCATGATGCTTTCGAGGCACAGATTGCCAATTATCCAAATGCGACGGAATTGCTGTGGTGTCAAGAAGAGCCGGGCAATCAGGGCGCGTGGCATCGTATCCAGCATTATTTGCTACGCCATTTGCGTGACGGTATGAGGCTTGCTTATGCGTTGCGATCTTCCTCGGCATCGCCCGCAGCAGGCTATTTGGCAGTGCATAATGAACAACAGAAAGCGGTGATAGACGCCGCATTCCGCTGCGATCTCGACATTAAATCAGGAGCAAGACAGCATGCAAATTGAAGTGAAAGTGCCGCAGCTTTCCGAATCGGTTTCCGAAGCCACTCTGGTATCTTGGCACAAGCAACCAGGTGAAGCTGTGGCTGAAGGTGAGAATCTGATCGACATTGAGACCGACAAGGTGGTTTTGGAGTTGCCTGCGATTAAATCTGGAATGCTGACCAAAATTCTCAAGCAGAATGGTGACAAGGTGACCAGCAATGAGGTGATTGCCCTACTGGATACCGATGCCAAACCTGATGTGAGCAGAGCCGCGCAACCAGATGTGATGGCCAAGGAGCAAGCTGCCGTCATGCCTGCGGCGCAGAAGATCGCCGCAGAAAATAAAATTGATACTGCTGTGATTAGCGGCAGCGGACGTGACGGGCGTGTGATCAAGGAAGATGTACTGATTGCAATGCAGGAAAAAGCGGCTGTGCCAGCCACCGCGGTTCCGCAACCTACAGCGGGCGGGCGTGTGGAGCAGCGCGTGCCGATGACTCGCATCCGTCAGCGTATCGCTGAACGCTTGCTGCAATCGCAACAGAATGCCGCAATTCTTACTACTTTTAATGAAGTGAATATGCTGCCAGTGATTGAGTTGCGTAATCATTATAAGGATGCTTTTGAAAAGAAGCATGGCGTAAAGCTTGGCTTCATGTCATTTTTTATCAAGGCCACGCTGCTTGCGTTGCATAAATTCCCGGTGGTGAATGCATCAGTGGATGGTACGGATATTATTTACCATGGCTATTACGACATCGGCGTGGCAATCGGCAGCGAGCGCGGTTTGGTGGTGCCTATCATCCGTGATGCTGACAAACTTTCGCTAGCCGATATTGAAAGACAAATCATTGACTTCGGTGCGCGTGCCAAGGACGGTAAGATTACGCTGGAAGAATTGACTGGCGGTACCTTCTCCATTTCCAACGGCGGCGTGTTCGGCTCCATGCTCTCTACCCCGATTATCAACCCCCCGCAGAGCGCTATCCTCGGTATTCACGCCACCAAAGACAGACCAGTGGCCGAGAATGGTCAAGTCGTCATTCGTCCGATGAACTACCTCGCGCTGTCTTATGATCACCGCATCGTTGATGGGCGTGATGCCGTATTATTTCTCGCCACTATCAAAGAGGCGTTGGAATATCCTGGACGAGTGCTGCTGGATTTGTAATTGCGCTTTTGCCAATCCCGGCTGGAATGAAATGTAAAATTTCTTACGGGTTCAGAGTTTAATAAAAGAATTTCATTATGTCGAAATCATTTGATGTTGTAGTTATCGGTGCCGGCCCCGGAGGTTATGTGGCGGCGATACGTTGTGCTCAATTAGGGCTGAATACAGCCTGTATTGACGATTGGAAAGGCGCACAAGGCAAGCCCAGTTTAGGTGGAACTTGTCTTAATGTGGGCTGTATTCCTTCCAAAGCATTGCTGGAGTCCTCAGAAAATTTCGAACGTCTGACACATGATTTTGCTGCGCACGGCATATGTGCCGATAACGCGAGCGTGGATGTGTTAAAAATGATGGCGCGCAAGAATAAGATCGTGTCCGATTTTACACTGGGCATCAGTCAGTTATTCAAGAAAAATAAAGTGGACTCGCTGCACGGCAGGGCCCAGCTTCTCGGCCGGGATGGCGATGTCTGGCGTGTCGGAATTACGGATGGAGAGGAAGTCAGGGCGAAGCACATTATCGTTGCCACTGGCTCGACGTCGCGCATTTTGCCGCAAGCCCCGCTAGATGGGGTGCAGGTTGTGGACAATGTAGGGGCTTTGAATTTTAGCGAGACGCCCAAACGCCTCGCTATTATCGGTGCGGGGGTCATTGGGTTGGAGCTTGGCAGTGTGTGGCGCAGGTTGGGGGCTGAAGTGACGCTACTGGAAGCCTCGCCCGTATTCCTTCCTGCCGCCGATGAGCAAGTGGCGAAAGAAGCCTTACGCGCTTTTACCAAGCAGAAGCTGGCTATCTACTTGGGTGCACAGATTGATGGTGTCTCTCAGTCTGCTGAGGCTGTAAAAATTAATTGGCGTGATATACAGGGAGCCGCGCAGGAATTGGTCGCGGACAAACTGATCGTTGCAGTAGGGCGTGTGCCAAATACGCAAGGTCTGAGTGCAGCAGCGGTCGGACTCAAGCTGGAAGCTGCAGGGCGCATTGAAGTGGATGAACAGTGCCGTACCAACCTGCCGCATGTGTATGCGGTGGGTGATGTGGTGCGGGGTCCGATGTTGGCGCACAAGGCGTCGGAGGAAGGTGTGATGGTGGCGGAATTGATCGCCGGGCAGATGGGGTGCAGCGACTTGAATTTAGTGCCGAATGTAATGTATACCGCCCCGGAAGTTGCTTGGGTGGGGAAGACTGAACAGCAGCTTAAGGCAGCGGGTGTCGCTTACAAGGCTGGGCAGTTTCCCTTTCTTGCTAATGGACGCGCCCGCGCATTGGGTGACACGACGGGATTTATTAAAATCATCGCCGATGCCAATACAGATCGCATTCTCGGCGTGCATATCATAGGCCCGATGGCATCTGAGCTCATTCAGCAGGCAGTGCTGGCGATGGCGTTTTCGGCCAGCAGTGAAGATTTGGCGCGTACTATTCATGCACATCCGTCATTGTCTGAAGTGATGCATGAAGCGGCGCTGGCAGTCGATAAACGCACGATTCATATATGACCTATATGTTTCGCGCTAATCGAATTTTAACGTGGACGATAACTCGGTTAGCCGTCCAGGTGGAGCGGGCACTCCCGCTATTTCAATGCTTGCACAGCTCGATTATCATGTAGCGGCAGTGAGAGCAAAGATAGTGAATGTGGATATCTGAAATTGCCAGATGGTGACCGAATTACAGACGGCGTATCTTGACTTAATTGCACAACTCATCGCGTCTTCGTAATTACCTGAAGTATTTCAGAAGATGCTGCATTGCCCATCATATTGGGTGCACCATTATTAAAAATAGGCTGACATTTCCCTTCTACGCCTACCGCCTACCTGCTTATCATATGTTACAATCACCCTGTTGTTGGAACGGGCGAAAGTGGCGGAATTGGTAGACGCACTGGATTTAGGTTCCAGCGCCGCAAGGCGTGAGAGTTCGAGTCTCTCCTTTCGCACCAACTGAAGAATTCACTTATTAACCTAAGGAAAGTTAGCATGTCGAGTATAGAAATCATGAGCGGGTTGGAGCGCCGTCTTAATGCATCCATCCCTCTGCAACTGGTTAGCAGTGAAATGGAAGCGCGCCTGAAGAATCTGGCACGTACCGCTGAGGTGCCTGGCTTCAGGCCGGGCAAGGTGCCGTTCAAGATTTTGGAACAAAAACACGGTGCGCAAATACAGCAGGAAGTGCTGCAAGATGCTTTGCGGCGTTCCTTTGCCAAAGAAGTGCAGGAGAGTCAGTTGAAAGTGGTTGGTTATCCAACTTTTGAGGTCAAGACCACCGAACCGGATGCCTTGTGGATCGAATATAGTGCGACTTTTGAGGTTTACCCTGAAGTCGTGTTGGGTAATATTAGCGCTGAAAGCATGGAGCAAGTGGTTTATACCTTGAGCGATGTCGATGTTGACACCACGATTGCTACTCTGCGTAAGCAACACGCGACATTCGAAGTAGTTGATCGTGCGGCGCAAAATGGAGACAGAGTGCATATTGATTTTAGTGGCTTACTGGAAGGTAGAATATTTGAAGGCGGTGAGGCTAGGAATTTAGCTGTGTTGCTGGGAGCAGGACGTTTATTACCGGATTTTGAAAATGCCATCATTGGCATGAAGGCTGGAGAAACAAAATCTTTCGACATGACTTTTCCTCCGGATTATCAGGCTGAGAAAGTGGCCGGTAAGTCAGCAGCTTTTACGATTACCTTGCACAAGGTAGAAGAGCAGCATTTGCCAGAGATTGACGCTAAATTTGCCAAGTTACTTGGTATAGCAGATGGCGATGTGAATAAACTAAAGACTGAAGTCCGCGATAATCTAGAGCGTGAAATCAAGCGCCGCTTAATGGTGCGTAACAAAGACAGTGCAATGGCTGCCTTGCTGAAAGTTACTCAGCTGGAGATACCCAAGGCACTATTGGATGCTGAAGCGCAGGGCTTGATGCAGCAAACTATGCACGATATGAAAAAGCGCGGAATGGAAATGCCGAAAGGGGAAGAACCATTACCACTTGAACTGTTTGCTGAACGTGCGCAAAAGCGTGTCAAGTTGAGTCTAATTTTGACAGAATTGGTTGATAAATATGATTTGCATGCTAAACCTGAGCAGATTAAGGCGCTGGTTCAGGATTATGCACAAAGTTATGACAACCCAGAAGAAGTGGTGCAGTGGCACTATAGTGATCCGACACGCTTGCAAGATGCAGAAAACTTGGTGCTGGAGGATAACGTGGTGGTTTGGGTGACGGATGCTGTCAAAGTGACAGAGAAGGTGATGGAATTTAACGAGTTGATGGAGAATGCCGCGTGATTTACAGCCAAATACCTCAAAATAATGAGGGCCCGCAAAATATCGGTATGATTCCGATGGTGATAGAAACCAGCGGGCGTGGAGAACGAGCATACGACATTTATTCACGTCTGCTCAAGGAACGCGTGATATTTTTGGTTGGCAACATCAATGATATGACCGCTAACTTGGTGGTAGCTCAATTGTTGTTTCTTGAGTCGGAAAATCCAGATAAGGAGATTCATCTCTATATCAATTCGCCTGGCGGCTCTATTTCGGCAGGCATGGCGATTTATGACACTATGCAATTCATAAAGCCGGATGTTTCTACGTTATGCATCGGCATGGCGGCATCTATGGGCGCTTTTTTGTTGCAGGCCGGTGCAAAAGGAAAGCGATTCGTTCTGCCTAACTCTTCGGTAATGATCCATCAGCCTTTGGGAGGGTTTCAGGGGCAGGCGACGGATATTGAGATTCACGCCAGATATATTTTGAGCCTGCGTGAGCGCCTGTATGCCCTGATGGCGCAGCACACAGGTCGCGATGTCGAGGAAATTGCCCGTGATAGCGAGCGCGATAAATTCTTAAATGCGACTGAGGCAGTCGATTATGGCTTGGTAGATAAAGTGCTGGATAAGCGCGCTTAAACAACTGTATGTGCATAATCGATAGATAATAAATGGTGGCGATAAACAAAACAGGGGATATGAATGGTGCTGGATAAAAGCAAGGGCGACAAATTATTGTACTGCTCGTTTTGCGGCAAGAGCCAGCATGAAGTTCGCAAACTGATTGCGGGGCCTTCTGTATTCGTATGCGATGAATGTGTCGAGCTTTGCAATGACATTATTCGTGAGGAAGTTAATAGTGTTGTGTCTGGCAAAACGGACAAGGCTGACTTGCTTGTACCACATGAAATTCGTGCACGCCTCGATGAATACGTAATCGGTCAGGAACATGCCAAGAAAATTTTGTCAGTGGCGGTGTATAACCACTATAAGCGCCTGAAAAGCACAAACAAGGATGGAGTGGAGCTGGCCAAGAGCAATATTTTACTTCTCGGTCCGACTGGCTCTGGAAAAACCTTGTTGGCGCAAACTTTGGCACGTCTGCTAGACGTACCGTTTGTGATGGCCGACGCTACTACGCTGACTGAAGCGGGATATGTCGGGGAGGATGTCGAGAATATAATTTTAAAGCTATTGCAAGCGTGCGACTATGACGTGGAGCGCGCGCAGCGCGGTATCATTTATATCGATGAAATTGATAAGATTTCTCGCAAATCAGACAATCCTTCTATCACTCGTGACGTTTCTGGCGAAGGAGTACAACAGGCGCTACTCAAGCTAATCGAGGGTACCAAGGCGTCTGTGCCGCCACAGGGTGGTCGCAAACATCCCAATACCGAATTCTTGCAGGTGGATACCACCAACATCCTCTTTATATGCGGTGGAGCGTTCGATGGCATGGAGAAGGTCATTCTCAATCGCTCAGAGAAAGCCGGTATTGGTTTTGGCGCAAGCCTTGCCAAGCGCGGTGACAAGAAGAGTGTAGGCGCGGTGCTGCGTAATGTGGAGCCGGAAGACTTGATCAAGTTTGGTTTGATCCCCGAGTTTGTTGGACGCCTGCCAGTTGTTGCTACATTGGAGGAACTGGATGAGGCGGCATTAATTCAAATTTTGACTGAACCAAAAAATGCCTTGACCAAACAATATCATAAATTATTCGCGATGGAAGGCGTGGATATGGAGTTCCACGAGGGCGTATTGCAGGCTATTGCCAAGAAAGCGCTGGAACGTAAGGCAGGTGCGCGTGGCTTGCGCTCCATTCTGGAACATTCTTTGCTCGACATTATGTATGATCTGCCTTCGATGGACAATGTGAGCAAGGTGGTGTTGGATGTAAACGGCACAAATGGCGAAATTAAACCGATTGTGATATACGCGGATACATCCAGGGCAGCTTAGTTATTTATAGCGGCATCCTAAATTAAGTTGATGCGCGGTGATTTGTATCTTGACTTGAATTATTTCGTTGCACCCCCATCTAATTAACGAGTTAATCCATAGAGGAGTTTCCTGCCATGACTGAGCATGATACTAATGTACTTGTTTCCAGTTTTTTTCCATTACTTCCTTTACGCGATGTGGTGGTGTTTCCACACATGGTAATTCCATTATTTGTAGGACGTGCGAAATCAATCAAGGCGCTAGAATCCGCTATGGAAGCGGGTAAAAGTATTGTATTGGTGGCGCAAAAAACTGCCGCTAAAGATGAACCTGCTGCGGATGATTTATACCGCGTCGGTAGTATTGCTAATATTTTGCAGATGCTCAAGTTACCTGACGGAACCGTCAAGGTTCTTGTGGAGGGCACGCAACGCGCAAAAATATTGCGCGTGCTGGATGAAAAAAGTCATTTCGATGCGGACATTGATCCAGTTCCTGTTGATGATAGCTTGGGTAATGAAGCAGAAGCTATGCGCCGTGCATTAATTAATCAATTTGATCAATATGTTAAGCTAAACAAGAGGATTCCGCCAGAAACACTGACGTCTTTGGCTGGTATAGATGATTCCGGGAGGCTAGCGGATACCATAGCAGCGCATTTGCCACTTAAATTGGAGCAAAAGCAAGAGATATTGGAAATCTTTGATGTTCGAAAGCGCCTTGATCATTTGCTGGGTCTACTGGAAGCCGAACTCGACATTCTGCAAGTTGAAAAACGCATTCGTGGACGCGTCAAACGACAGATGGAAAAGAGCCAACGCGAGTATTACTTGAATGAGCAAGTAAAAGCGATACAAAAGGAGTTGGGCGAAGGTGAAGATGGTGCAGATTTCGAGGAATTGGCAAAGAAAATCAAGGCTGCGCACTTGCCTAAGGAAGCGCGTGTCAAAGCTGAAGCCGAAATGAAAAAGTTGCGTTTAATGTCCCCCATGTCTGCTGAGGCGACTGTGGTGCGTAACTACATCGACGTGTTGGTGGGTTTGCCATGGAAAAAGAAAACAAAAATTAATAATGACTTGAAATCTGCCGAGGAAATTTTGGAAGCAGATCATTATGGGTTGGAGAAGGTTAAGGAGCGTATCGTGGAATATCTTGCGGTGCAGCAACGCGTCGACAAGATGAAAGCGCCTATCCTGTGTTTAGTCGGGCCGCCGGGTGTTGGAAAGACTTCGCTGGGTCAGTCTATTGCGCGGGCTACGGGCCGTAAATTTATTCGCATGTCGCTAGGTGGGGTGCGCGACGAGTCAGAAATTCGTGGCCATCGCCGCACTTATATTGGCTCTATGCCTGGTAAAATTTTGCAGAACATGACTAAGGTCGGCGTGAAAAACCCATTATTTTTACTTGACGAAGTAGATAAGATGGGTATGGATTTTCGTGGTGACCCGTCGTCGGCGCTGCTTGAGGTGCTTGATCCAGAACAGAACCATACTTTTGTTGATCATTATGTCGAGGTCGAATATGACTTGTCTGATGTAATGTTTGTTGCAACCGCAAATACCATGAATATCCCTGCCCCGCTTTTGGATCGCATGGAAATTATCCACGTGTCAAGTTATACGGAAGATGAAAAAGTAAATATTGCGATGCATTATTTAATACCAAAAGCGCTTAAAAATAATGGATTGAAGCTTGAAGAAATTGGTATTTCAGAAAGTGCAATTCGTGACATATTGCGTTATTACACCCGCGAAGCGGGGGTGCGTGGGTTAGATCGTGAGCTTTCCAAGATTTGCCGTAAAGTGGTGAAAGCATTGTTGCTCAAAGGACGTGATAGCAAGGTAATGGTAAATGCTCGTAACTTGGACAAATACCTTGGAGTGCGGCGTTATAGCTATGGAATCGCAGAAAAACATAATCAGGTTGGACAGGTAACCGGATTAGCGTGGACAGAAGTTGGCGGTGAGTTGCTAACCATTGAAACTGCGGTATTGCCAGGGAAAGGTAATGTTACCCCCACTGGTAAGTTAGGCGAGGTTATGAAAGAGTCGATCCAAGCCGCACTTAGTGTAGTGCGTAGCCGCGCTCGTAGCTTGGGTATTCCTGATGATTTTTATCAAAAAACTGATTTACATATCCACTTGCCTGAAGGTGCTACACCCAAAGATGGACCGAGCGCTGGTGTAGGCATTTGTACGTCAATAGTCTCGGCGTTGACAGGTATCCCCGTACGTGCTGATGTGGCGATGACCGGGGAAATAACGCTGCGCGGTGAGGTGCTTCCGATTGGTGGATTAAAAGAGAAGTTGCTGGCGGCTCAACGTGGTGGTATAAAAGTTGTCCTGATTCCGGAAGAAAATACGAAGGATCTTGTAGAGATTCCCGATAACGTAAAAAATAAACTTGATATTCATCCGGTTAAATGGATAGAACAGGTGTTAGAAATAGCGTTGGAGCGCAAACCAGAACCGTTGCCTGAGGTTGCGCCAGTAGTCAATCCTATCTTGGTGGCGGAGGAGAATCGTGCTACAGCGATTAAGCATTAATAAGGTATGTGCGTGTTTAAAAAATATTTCAACTGTATATTAAATTGCTTGACCGCATTCCATTGATATAAAGCCATTACAGGGTTTTCCTACTAACTGCAACTTTATATTAGTATAGGGGCTTATTGTAGAATGCGAACTGATTGAAGCGGTTCGGTAAACTTATATATTGAAAGTTGCTATTGCGCTTGATCAAGGTAAAGGCAGTGAAAGCACCGAAATTCTTTGCTGGTAAAGATCTGAAGAATGTTGTAAAATGTTTCTTTTATTGGGTGCTTAGCTCAGCTGGTAGAGCGTCGCCCTTACAAGGCGAATGTCGGGGGTTCGAACCCCTCAGCACCCACCAGCTGGTTAGTTATTGGAGTGGTAGTTCAGTTGGTTAGAATACCGGCCTGTCACGCCGGGGGTCGCGGGTTCGAGTCCCGTCCACTCCGCCACATTAAGGCGAACGAAAGTTCGCCTTTTTTTCATTTATTGTAAATAAACTTTATCGGGCGGTTATTATGTTTGATTTCGTGCACGGGAACAGACGATTCGTACAAATCGTATTGTTGCTCATCATTCTTACGTTTGCATTTTGGGGTGTGGATACTTATAACAAGTCATCTCATAGTGAGGCTTTAGCTACGGTGAACAGTGAAAAAATCAACCAAGCGGAGTTTGATCAAGCTGTACGTCAGCAGCAGGAGAGAATGCGTAAAATGATGGGTAGTAACTATGATCAAACAATGTTTGATAAGCCCGAAATAAAACACTCGATTCTGGAAAGTTTGGTTAGCCAACATTTGTTGATGTCACAGGCGCGTTCCATTGGGTTAACCGTAAGTGAGAAATCTTTGGCTCAAAATATCGCTGGTATTGAGGCGTTTCAGAAAGATGGGGAATTCGACAAGCAGCTTTACGAATCAGTATTGCACCGAGAGAAAATTTCTCCGCTGACATTTGAGGCAAACGTAGCGAGAGAGTTATACATGCGTCAGTTGATTGATGCTTACATGCGGAATGGTTATTCATCACGTATAACTGCGGATAATTTGATACGTTTGAATGAACAGCAGCGTGTTGTTGCTATGGCAAAAATTTCTTTTGAACCATATCTAAAACAGGCGAAAGTGGATGAAGCTGCGGTGCAAAGTTATTATGATATGAATCTAAAGGAGTTTCAGACGGATGAGCAGGTGCGGGTGGAGTATGTAACATTTTCATCCGATGCATTGCAATCACAAGTGACAGTGGATGAAATTGCAATCAAGAAATATTATGAGGAGCATCAGAATGAATTTGGTTCACCTGAACAGCGCCAGGCGGCGCACATCCTGATTGCGACGGCCTTGCAGGCATCCGATGCAGATAAGCTGGCTGCCAAAGCCAAGGCAGAGCTGGTATTACAGCAGGTTAAACAGTCACCGGCTAAATTCTCTGAACTAGCTAAACAACACTCTCAAGATCCTGGCTCCGCTGCTAACGGAGGGGATCTCGGCCAGTTTGGGCCAGGGATGATGGTCAAGCCCTTTGATGAAGCAGTATTCAAGCTTAAGGTAGGCGAAATTAGCGGTTTGGTACAAACCAATTTTGGCTTTCATATTATCAAGCTGCTGGCGGTACATCCTGCCAAAGCTCTTCCGCTGTCTGAGGCAAAGGGTGCTATTGCGCAGAGGCTAAAACTGCAAAAAGCAAATGATAAGTTTACCGAGTTGGCAGAGAAATTCAGTAATATTGTGTATGAGCAGAGCGATACTCTAAAACCAGCTGCAGAGTTAGTGAAAATGCCGCTACAGCAAAGCGGTTGGTTGAACAAAAAACAGGTTGGAGCATTGCCTTGGACTGACAAAGCATTGCAAGCTGTGTTTGTTGAAGATGTAACGAAGAAGAAGCGCAATAGCGCTGTCATTGAGATTGCACCCAATACATTGTTCGCGGCACGGTTGCTGGAGTATAAGCCAGTCAGCACGCGCTCGTTGAAGGAAGTGGAGGAAGGTATTCGTCAGAAACTACTGCGCAAGCAAGCACTAGAATTTGCGGTCAAACAGGGTCAGCTAGTGTTGGCGCGGTTGCAACGCGGTGAGAAGGTTAACGTGAGATGGTCAGTGCCGACTGCCATTACGCGCGAACAACATGCTGTGCTTGATGTTAGCCTGGTTCGTCAAGTATTCCAAGCAAAAGTGACTGTTCTTCCAGCTTATGTGGGCATAGAAAATGCACAGAATGGTTATATGTTAGTTCGTGTGGATTCAATCAAAGATGTTACCGCCATCGATGATATTAAGCGTGCCCGTTATATGCAACAACTGCGCCAAATAACTGGTGAGGAAATATTTCAAGCATACCTTGCGGATGCAAAAAAACACGCTGATATTACAATGAAGTCTTTTTCTGCAGACGAAAATAAATAATCTGCTTCCTCATCGCATTAAGAGAGATTTGAGCGACAAAAATTATATGGCTAGCAGCCTACCGGTTTCTGGTTTTCGAGCTTTGGGTTTATAGCATATTAAATGCTATAGCTAATCTCTGCTGTCCGGTTAACGAAAGGGCGCCGCTGAAAGCCACGAAGCGCTGGATTCCACGCGCGACGAAGGGTGATGTCGATTTGAACGGCGTAAGGCGGTTTTGGCAATCTCCAGTTTTCTTCCGGAGGCTGCCATGAATACTGGCAAGATGCTGTTCGCCCAACTGATGGATTTTCTGCCTTGGACCATATTTACCCGTATCGTCAAGCGACATGGTGGCAACCGCTACATGAAATTGCTGGCATGTACCGATCAATTCCGCGTGATGGCTTTTGCGCAACTGACTTACCGCGAGAATCTGCGCGATATTGAAGTCTGCTTTTCGGCGCAGGCTGCCCTTTACCATATGGGATTTCGGCTCGAGATCAAACGCTTGACGCTGGCCGAAGCCAACGAAATTCGAGATTGGCGCATCTATTCAAAATTTACCCAGTTCTTGATCGTGCAGGCGCGCAAGCGCTAAATTGGCGACAGCTTCGGCATCGAGTTGGAGAACACGACCTATGCTCTGGATTCGACAGCCATCGACCTGTGTCCCTCTCTCTTCCCTAGGCGTTGTTTCGCACGACGAAATCGACGGTGAAAATGCAGTCGTTGCTCGACTTGCGCGGCAACATCCCGGCTTCATCATCTTCCGGGGACGCGTTTCTCAACTGAAATGGTTAAGGTTTGTGTGGGCTGATCTTTGTGTGATCCTAGCGTATAAGAGTAGATCCGCGTAAATTCAGCGCCCATCAAAAAAATCTGAGCAGAGTAATATATCCATACCAACACAACAACGAGCGAACCTGCCGCTCCAAATCCTGAAGCAATGCCACTTCTGCCAATGTAAAAACCGATCAGAAATTTTCCGATCGTAAACAGAAACGCGGTAACCAGCGCACCAATCCATACATCGCGCCAATCTATCTTCATCCGTGGCATTAATTTGTAGATCATTGCGAATGCAATAGTAATTAACACAAAACTTAGCGTTACATCGACTAGATTTGCGAGAAGCCAAAATCCGCCAAATAAAGGCTCCCACCATTTTCCTAGTGCTGCCAACGCAGCACTAAATATAAGCGAAACAATCAATAAAAAACCTATTCCCAAGATCATTCCAAAAGACAGCACTCGTGTGCGAATTAATCCAAATATCCCCGCATCCTGGGTCCTTTTTGGTGCCCGCCATATCCTATCCAGGTCGTCCTGTAACTCGGCAAATACTGTAGTTGCACCAATTAGGAGCAAAATTACTCCGACAATAGCGGCAGTGACACTCTCTGCAGGTTTACTAACGCTTTCGAGCAAACCTTGCACTACCAATGCTCCGGTTGTTCCCATTAATCCTTGTAACTGAGCAAAAATTTCTCCCCTTGCAACGTCAACGCCAAAAATAAGCCCAGCTATAGATATAACAATTAGTAGAAGTGGGGCAATCGAAAACACTGTGTAATAGGCAAGTGCTGCCCCCATACTAGGTGCATTGTCGTCAATCCACGCTGTAAAAGTGGCTTTGATAAGATTCAGGATTTGTTTGATATTCATGAGACTTATCTGAAGAACAATTGATAATTGTTGCACATCTGTAGATAACTAGTTTTAATACTTGCGCATGTAAAATTTCCATGACATTAAACGCGCAGTCTTTCAAAGGCAATCGTCCGCATCGAGTTAAATGGCCTCCGGCAGAGCCGGAGGTTTACCGCAGTGAATTAATTTTATTACTCATTGATAAGATGCGCTTAATGCAGTTTGTAATCAGATGGATTATGTGAGTTTTGTTAAGTCAGTCAACGTTGTTATGGTGCTATGCGTTTTTGATGAAAGGGCGACTTCGTCGTTCATTTTTGCAAGAGGACTATAATGAAAAGATTGCTACTGGCGTTTATTACATTTGTTATTTCTACCAGCATTGCGATGGCTACTGTGAACTTAAATACGGCCACAAAGGAAGATTTAGATAGAGTTAAAGGCATAGGCCCGGTGAAGGCTCAATCGATCATCGATTACCGCAAGAAGAATGGTGCATTCAAGAGCGTGGATGAATTGGAAAATGTTAAAGGTTTTGGTAGCAAGTCGGTAAAAAAAGTACGTTCCGAATTTACTGTGAACGGTGTTACCAACGCCAAGCCAGCTGCAGTTAAAGCATCTGACAAAAAACAAGAAGTTAAGAAATAGTTTCTAGCTGAGATTCTCTTTACGTCTGCAAAAATGATACCGGTAAATCTCGTACTGTTTTACTGCTTCCTCTCATAGTTTAGATAGCGCTGACCCCGGTCACTTTAGGTTATCAAAGGTTTTACCTCTGTTTTCGATGTTGTACAAATAACAACCCCGTCTGGCGTAAGCTTGACGGGGTTGTTATTTGTACTTGTATGTAATGGTAAGATAATGCCTTTAATTTCAGGAATATATAGATGTACCACACAATTGAACATTTCGTTGGCAACACACCTCTGGTCAGGCTAAAACGTATTCCCGGCGCGACGAGCAATGTACTGTTGGCCAAACTGGAAGGCAACAATCCTGCCGGCTCGGTGAAAGATCGTCCGGCACTCTCAATGATCATGCAGGCCGAAAAACGCGGCGATATTAAACCGGGTGACACGTTAATAGAAGCTACCAGTGGCAATACTGGCATTGCGCTTGCGATGGTAGCTGCCATGCGAGGCTA
>JANMWF010000247.1:0-17370 GCA_031393845.1 Nitrosomonadales bacterium
CCACTTATGGCAGAATGAATAAACATGCTCAATTTTAGGGCAATGTGATGTGTTAATTTGACGGTTGCCGGAATGGTAGCCGTCACAATAGTAAATTCACAATGAAGATTTTTTACTGCAAATTTCGCAATATTTTTTAAAAGCTAATTTGATAAAACCATTGCGCATATTTGTCGTCAAATTTATATTTGCGTGTGATAGATTTATCAATAAACCATGGAGCAATCATTTCAAAGAGTAAAAATGCTTATGGCCGATATCTTTCTACCTACCTTTGAACACCTCGCCACTGCGGTTATTCTATTGGATGGACAGTTGCGCATCACTTACCTCAACCCGGCTGCTGAAAACCTGTTTGCCTTAAGCAGCAAAAGCCTGATCGGCCATCCGGTGAGGCAAGTATTCACGCACACTGAGCAACTTGATGCTGCAATGCAGCATGCACTCACTAATAACGCCAGCTATATTGAGCATGACCTTACGTTGGGGATACCTCCACATGGCAAGTTGCATTTGCGCTGCACCGCCACGCCGCTACAATTAAACAAACATTTGCTACTTGAGTTTCATACCATTGATCGTCCGCTAAAGTTAGCACGCGAAGAGCAGATGCTAGACCAGACTCAAGCTAATCGCCTTCTGTTACGCAATCTGGCACACGAAATCAAGAATCCTTTGGGTGGCATACGAGGCGCTGCACAACTACTGGAACATGAATTGGAGAGACCCGGCCTGCGTGAATACACCCAAGTCGTCATTCAGGAAACCGACCGTTTGGTTTCACTAATGGAAAAACTGCTCACCCCGCAACATATGCCCAATTTCAGTTCCCTCAATATTCATGAGGTACTTGAACGCGTGCGTAGCGTAGTTCTGGCTGAATTTCCAAAAAATATGTCTATCCAGCGCGATTACGACATCAGTCTGCCAGTGCTCATGGGCGACAAGGAGCAACTTATTCAGGCAATCCTGAATCTTGTACGTAATGCTGCGCAGGCCATGCAGGGGCAAGGTAATATTGTGCTACGCACACGCATCTCGCGCCAGGTAACGTTGATGAAGAAACGTCATCGCTTGGCGGTAATCGTTCAGATCATCGACAATGGCCCTGGCATCCCCGTACATTTGCACGACAAGATTTTTTATCCGCTGGTCTCTGGCCGTGACAATGGTCATGGCCTGGGGCTGACCCTGGCGCAAGATTTTGTCAGCCAACATGAAGGCAGTATAGAGTGTGACAGTGAACCGGGGCGTACCTGTTTCACTGTAATGCTGCCACTAAAATAAAGTGAATAAAATGGGAGCCAATATGAAACCTGTTTGGATCATTGACGATGACCGCTCCATACGCTGGGTTCTGGAGAAAGCCTTGGCACGGTCGGACATCAAATTTACAAGTTTCGCTTCGGCCGATGAAGCATTAGCCGCGCTACAGCATGGCATACCGCAAGTCGTCATCAGCGATATCCGTATGCCCGGCAGCTCTGGGCTGGATTTTTTGCAAAAAATACGAGAAAGGATTCCGAGTTTGCCAGTCATCATCATGACTGCCTATTCTGATCTGGAAAGCGCGGTATCGGCATTTCAAGGTGGAGCATTTGAGTATCTGCCCAAACCGTTTGACGTCGATCAGGCTGTCGCACTAATACGCCGCGCACTAGAACAAAGCCTGCGCACTGATGCACCCGCAGAAGAGCAATCAGCCGCACCTGCGCCTGATATTCTGGGACAAGCGCCAGCGATGCAGGAAGTATTCCGCGCTATTGGACGCCTTGCACATTCCCATGCAACTGTGATTATCAACGGCGAATCCGGCACTGGGAAGGAGTTGGTGGCACATGCTCTGCACCGCCACGGTCCGCGCGTCAACGAACCCTTCATCGCCATTAACACTGCGGCTATTCCGAAAGATTTGCTTGAATCCGAATTGTTTGGGCATGAGCGCGGGGCATTTACTGGTGCGGCCACGACCCGTCGCGGTCGTTTTGAGCAAGCCGAAGGAGGCACACTGTTCCTTGACGAAATCGGCGATATGCCGGCGGAGCTGCAAACACGTTTATTGCGCGTGCTGTCGGACAAAAATTATTACCGCGTTGGTGGGCATCAGCCGATTAAAACTAATGTACGCATTATTGCCGCCACGCACCAGAATCTTGATGAGAGGGTAAAAGAAGGTTTATTTCGTGAAGATTTATTTCACCGCCTCAACGTCATCCGCCTGCGTCTTCCACCGCTACGTGAAAGGCGCGTGGATATCCCCTTGTTGGCGAAATATTTTTTGCAGAAAAAAGCAGGTGAACTTGCTGTCGAACAAAAGACCTTCAGCGAGGACACACTGAATTATCTTGCAACACAGAATTTTCCCGGCAATGTGCGGCAACTGGAAAATCTCTGCCATTGGCTCACTGTTATGACACCATCACAACAAATAGAAATTGTCGACCTGCCACTCGAATGGCGCGAGGCATCCGCCGTTACTGACGCCCCGTCCGACGATTGGCGTTACGAACTGGGTCTGCAGGTCGCGCTTGCATTGCAACGTGGCGATCAAAATATACTAGGCAGTTTAAACCAGCAGTTCGAACGCACACTTATTACCCAAGCACTGAAATACACCGATGGCAGGCGCATAGAAGCCGCTACCCTCCTGGGCATGGGGCGCAACACGATGACACGCAAGATTCAGGAATTTGGATTGGATAAGTAAATATAGCGCATCAATAAAAACAACAAGCACTATGCCGATATGAATATACCTATCTGATGACATGTTACCCACAATATTACTTTGACTGCGGAGTGTTTTATTTTAGCCGATCAAAACATAGGCAATCAGCTTGTATTTCCAGGCCACCTAGGAACATATAAGACGAAAAATATGTTTAATAAATGTTGTTATTGGAGAGTCACTTGAATGTTCTTAACCGTAATAACGTTCATGTACAGGGCAATAATGGCCCACTGCTGCTATATGCCCATGGCTTTGGTTGCAACCAGACTATGTGGAATCAGGTCACGCCCTACTTTGAATCTACCCATCGCCAAGTGCTGTTTGACTATGTTGGCAGTGGCAAGTCCGATCTGGCATCGTTCGATGCGAAGCGTTATTCCAGTCTGCAAGGCTATGCACAGGATGTTTTGGATGTTTGTGACGCGCTGGGTTTGAGCAATGGGGTGACGTTTGTAGGACATTCGGTGAGCTGCAGCGTAGGTTTGCTGGCTTCTCTTGCACGGCCAGAACTATTTGATCGCTTGGTACTGCTCGGTCCTTCTCCCTGTTTTTTGAATTACCCACCTGATTACCTGGGAGGCTTTGAGCGCGAAGATCTAGAGGGTCTGTTATCCCTGATGGATCAGAACTACATAGGTTGGGCTAACTATCTGGCTCCGGTGGTCTCGGGTGAGACAGAAGCAGGAGCATTGACAGGTAAATTGTCGGACAGTTTTTGTTCCACAGATCCCACGGTTGCCAGAGTATTTGCGCAAACCACATTTTTCTCCGATAACCGGGCCGACCTACCACTGGTGTCGCGCCCTTGCCTGATTCTTCAGCACCGTGAAGACGCATTGGCGCCACTTGGAGTGGGTGAGTATATGCATGCCAATTTGCAAGGTAGCACGCTTAAGGTGTTGGATGTGGCTGGACATTGTGGACATATGAGTCAGCCATTTTTGGTGGCGGAAGCCATGCGTAACTATTTTAATAATCCACTCTCGCCTTAACAAGGCTATTTGTATTTTATGGATCAGCTGAACCAGCTACCTTGCCCAGTTCTTGTCACTGACAGAATGGGTAACATACTAGCCGCCAACACGGATTTGTTATCGATAGTGGGAGGATCAGCGGAACAATGGCAGCAAAAACCGATGGACAAGCTGTTCCCACTTGCCAGCCGTATTTTTTTGCAAACCCATGTCTGGCCGATGTTGCTTCGGCAGGAAAGTGTGAAGGAATTGTATTTACATCTGAACGATTCCAACAGCCAGCGCATTCCCATGATGATGAACTGCCAGATGGGGCAGTTTGAGGGGGCTAAAAGTTACTACTGGGTTTTTTTTGTAGCGTTACAGCGCAGCCTCTTCGAGGCAGAATTATTGCAAGCGCGTGGCGATGCACAACGTATGGCAGCCAGCTTAGCCCAGTCGCATAAAGAGCTTAAGGAATTGCATAGCCAATTATCTCAGCGCGCCCATATGGTTGAAACTGAAAATATTGAACTCACAGAACTCAGTCAAACCGATCCATTGACAGGCATGGCTAATCGTCGTGCACTGACAATTGCCATTACGCATTGGCAGTCACAGGTAACGGACGGCGCTTATGCTTCTTTGCTGCTGGTAGACGTGGACCATTTCAAAGCGGTCAATGACCAATATGGCCATGAAGAGGGAGATCGCGTACTTACTGCTTTGGCACGTCAATTGCAAGCGAGCATGCGCGTGAGTGATCTGGCCGTGCGCTACGGCGGCGAAGAGTTTGCCCTTTGGCTGCCGTTTGCTGATCGTACTGGTGCCGAGTGTACCGCTCAACGGGTACATGACTATGTGCGTCAGGTGAAGGTGGCAGGCAATTCAATCACGGTCAGTATTGGTGTGGCTACTTCATCGGACACGCGCAGCCCTGAACTGCTGCAGCAATTGATAAAGCACTCTGACAAAGCTGTGTACCAAGCCAAGGCTTCTGGTCGCAATCGCACCGTACATTTCGAATAGCCAGAGCCAGAGGGGGTGGCTTCCATAATCTTATATGACTTGGTTATCCTGTTACCTAAACCGGAGACGCATGCGTCTTGGAAGAGTTTTCGGTTTTGGCGGCAATGGTTTTTTCAACGGTGTAGCTGGCCAGCGACTACCATGAATGCACAGGAGGCAACGAGTGCTTTTACTTGAGTTGATGCAGCGTGTGTGGCGACACAACCCGGTACAGGTTCTTTAGTCAGCGCGTTAAATTGGCTGACTCCGGTCACGCCAGTATCAACGCGTTGAATAGCGAACATTTCATCGGATCAGCTTAGCGGGGGGATGCGTCAGATCAGCGCTTTTGGTCTGGCCGCAAGAATATGAACACCGTCAATGCGATAAAGGCGAGACATGCGGCCACGAAGAAAGCGCTGGATGGATGCATCAACCACAACGCTCCAGCGATCAGCGATGCAGGCAGGTAGACAAGGCCGGTCACAAAATTGTAGACCCCGATCGCAGATGCGCGCCGCTCTAATTCCAGATCTGCTATAAACGCCTTGCTTTGAGCTTCGTCGATCGCATAAAACACGCCATAGATGATGAACAGGACAATGACCTGCCATTGTGTGGTCGCGAATGCGAAGCCTAGGCTCATCAATAGATAGATCAGGTAGCCCAGCATTATTATCCGCGCTCTTCCTAAACGATCCCCAAGTTTGCCTATCAGCGGTGATACAACAACGAACGCAATATTGAACAAGGCATAAAGCAACACGATATCCTTGACTGAAAAACCGACGCTGTGTGCACGCAACAGTAGAAAGCCGAAACTGAAATAGGCCAGTGAAAAGATTCCTGCTGCGACAAGGTAGCGCTTGAATTGCGGGCTGAGAATTTTCCATGTTTTGAACATGTTCTCGCGTGGGTGCTCAACCCCAGGCTGATCCTTGATGAGACTTAAGGCCACAATGCCGAGCAAGGCGGGTATGAGCGCGACCCAGAACAGGATCCGGAACGTCGAGGCTCCGTCCCCAAGCCAAGAAAGCAGACCATATGCCACAAGTGGGCCAAGAACAGCTCCAGACTTATCGAGAGCCTTGTGCACTCCGAACGAATATCCCCTCGTGTCTTTGTCGGACACTGCCGAAAGCCAGGCATCTCGTGGCGGACCGCGGAAGCCCTTGCCCAGCCGCTCGATGACACGAAATATGCTGAGTCCCACGACTGAACTGGTGATTAACAAAATGATTTTAGCCAGCGTGGAGAAACCATATCCGGCCAGAGCGAAGACTTTGCGTTTTCCGGTTCGATCTGACAACCAGCCAGCTAAGTAATTCAACGAGGATGCAGACAAATCGGCCAATCCCTCGATCATGCCAAGCAAAGCGGCTGATGCTCCTGCGATGGTTGTAAAAAAAATCGCGAAAACGGAAAAAATCATCTCGGAGCTAAGGTCAGTCAAAAAGCTCACTAGGCCCAGCTTCAATACGTCTGGATGCAAGCCAAACTTCTTGACTGCCGAATTAGGTGACACTGTGTCCTGGTCCATTTTTAAATATCCGTCAAAAACCATTTTCCCACATCATTGTACTGACATGTGGTGAGGTTTGTCAGTTCGACTGAAATCGAGAACAGGTTGAAGTGGCTGGTGTTATGTATAACATCCTGATGGCCAATTTCCGTCTGACCCATGTTTTTTCTATATATTTTTGGTGGACAACTTCAGGGTGCTTGGTTTTTTTTACATTCATAACGCGGTAATTAAGGCGGTTTCCCACGCTTATTCGTTCAATAGTCATAGTGCATTGGTGTTTAGCATGTGTGTCATGGAATAAGTATAAAAGTAATGAAGGAGATTAACAGCATGGTCAGCAAAATTGACAACGCATTACAGTTTAATCGAACCGTGCTGAACTTGCGCTCGGCGCGTCAGGAACTTATTGCTTCCAATATCGCTAATGTTGATACGCCCAACTATAAGGCAAAAGATATTGATTTCGCCAAGACGTTGCAAGGCGCAATGTCAGGTAACGGGGCGAAGTTGCAGATGGCAGGTACCGTGCCCCATCACTTGAGCAGTGGCACAGGTGAAAGCGTAATGGGTGCCCCGGTAATGTATCGCAATGTACTGCAGCCTAGCGCGGACGGAAATACGGTGGACATGGATGTCGAGCGTGCGCAGTTTGCTGACAATGCCTTGCGCTACGAGGCCAGCGTGAAATTCGTGGACAACCAAATTAGAAATGTATTAACCGCGTTACAAGGATAATCATTATGTCGTTATTTAATATTTTTAACATTTCAGGTTCTGCAATGACAGCACAGTCGCAGCGTCTGAATGTGGTAGCAAGCAATCTGGCCAACGCCGACAGTACGACTAGTGCAAATGGCCAGCCTTATCGTGCCAAGCAGGTGATGTTTAGTGCCACGCCAATGGGGGACGGAGGGGGTGCCGGTGTAAAAGTGTCAGGAGTGGTGGAAGATGCTTCACCGATGAAAATGCTGTACGACCCTAAGCATCCCATGGCCAATGCGCAGGGTTATGTCACGCTGCCCAATGTCAATGTGGTGGAAGAGATGGTGAACATGATTTCGTCTTCGCGTTCCTATCAAAATAATGTGGAGGTGATGAATACCTCCAAGAGTTTGTTGCTCAAAACTCTGACCATAGGTCAGTAACGAAAGGATAAACCATGATTAGTGCAACTCAAGATACCGGCTCTGCTTCCGCACTTATTTCTTCGCTTAATGCCAAGAGCAATGCTGCTTCGAGTAAAGAAAGCAGTGCCGCTGCTACGGAGGATAGATTTTTAAAACTGTTAGTGACTCAAATGAAAAATCAGGATCCGCTGAATCCGATGGATAACGCACAGGTGACATCGCAGATGGCGCAACTTAGCACGGTAAGCGGCATTGATAAGCTTAATGCCACATTGCAAGCCTTAAGTGACAGTATGTCCATTGGACAGTCTTTATCGGCCACCAGCATGATAGGGCATGGGGTTTTGATTTCAGGCTCTGCGATTACTCTGAAAGATGGCAAGGCAATTGGTGGGATTGAACTGACTCAGCCAGCAGATAGCGTAAAAATTCTGATACAGGATGCTGCGGGTAACACTGTGAGCACATTGCAAATGGGTCCGCAGAAAGCTGGTGTGACACCGCTGGCATGGGATGGTCTGACAGATGCAGGTACACCTGCCGTAAATGGAACCTACAAATTTTCGGCAGAAGCAATGGCGGCTGGTAATAAGATTGACGTTAATACTTTGACCTTTGGCATGGTAAATGCTGTAACTCCAGGAACTAATGGAGCTACTTTGAATGTAGGGACAGCGGGTAGCGTTGCAATGTCTGCAGTAAAGCAAATTATCTAACTTAAGGAGAGTGTCATGGGATTTCAGCAAGGGTTAAGTGGATTAAATGCTGCTGCCAAAAATTTGGACGTAATCGGCAATAACGTTGCTAATGCGACTACCGTTGGTTTTAAACAATCGCAAGCACAGTTTGCGGATGTGTATGCCAATACTATGGGCGGCTCAGGTAGCGCGGCAGTAGGGATTGGGACTAAAGTTTCAACTGTGGCTCAGCAATTTGGGCAAGGTAATGTCAGTGTAACCAATAATCCGTTGGATATTGCGATTAGCGGCCAAGGGTTTTATCAAATGGACAACAATGGCTCGGTATCGTATAGCCGGAATGGCCAATTTCAGTTGGACAAGGACGGTTTTATAATTAACGCGCAGGGCCATAAGTTAACTGGTTTCGCGGCAAATCCGGTGACGGGAGCCATATCACTGGGCAGTTCAGTGTCATTGCAAATATCTTCGCAGGCTCTTACTCCACTGCCTTCTTCCACGGCTTCAGTTGGTTTAAATCTGGATTCTCGTAATTTAGTGCCTGCCACGGCCGTTTTTAGCGCGGTTGATCCAACCTCCTATAATAGTTCTACCGCATTGACGCTATATGACAGTTTGGGCAATAGCCATATTGCAACTACGTATTATGTAAAAAATGCGACTGTGAATACTTGGGATGTTCATGTGACCGTGGATGGTTTCGGTCTGAACGGGGCAGCTGCGACAGCAGCGAATACTTTATTGGGGACATCTCCTACTTTAACCTTTAGCACAACCGGCGCATTAATTACCCCGGCGACAGGAGTAGTGCCCGTAACTGGCGGTATCGTTTATGCGACAGGTTCGACTACGCCTCAGCCTTTGACATTAAATTTTCTTTCTACTACGCAGTTTGGTGCGACATTTGCAGTAAATAAGTTGGCTCAAAACGGTTATACATCCGGTCAGTTAAGTGGTTTTAGCACCAGTGCAGACGGTACCATTATGGGGCGTTATACCAATGGGCAATCCAAGGCATTGGGACAGGTTTTAATGGCTAATTTTGCCAATCCACAGGGCTTGCAGCCTGTGGGCAACAATGAGTGGAATGCTTCTTCAAGCTCTGGGCCAGCATTGGTAGGTACACCTGGTAGCTCAAGTTTGGGCGTGTTGCAGTCAGGCGCAGTAGAAGATTCCAACGTGGATTTAACTGCTGAGTTGGTGAACATGATTCTGGCGCAGCGTGTATATCAGGCTAACGCACAAACCATCAAGACGCAGGACGCAGTGCTGCAAACGATTACCAATCTGCGCTAATTAGTTACCTGACTGCTGGTTAACTGAGGAGAAGAGGATGGACAGGCTTATTTATACCGCTATGAGCGGGGCATCGCACACGCTGCAACAGCAAGCGACGGTGGGGCAAAATTTATCCAATGTTAATACCCCTGGTTATCGCGCTGCCGTTAATGCATTCCGCGCAGTACCGCTGGTTGGCGAAGGTTTGCCGACGCGTGCTTTCGTGGTGGACTCCACAGCCGGTGCAGACTTTTCACCGGGGGCTATGCAGCCAACCGGGCGCAACTTGGACATCGCGGTACAGGGTAGAGGCTGGCTTGCCGTTCAACTGGAAAACGGCACTGAGGCATATACACGTAATGGCAGTTTCCAGGTTTCACCCGAAGGTATTTTGCAGACTCGTGCCGGCTTGAGTGTGGCAGGTGATGCAGGTTTGATTACTATTCCGCCAAATACCGATGTTACTGTAGCCAAGGATGGAACCATCTCCACCGTTCCGACCGGATTGCCACCTAATCAGGTTGTGGTAGTTGGTCGGCTAAAGTTAGTGAACCCGGCGGAAGCGCAGATGGTGCGCGGTGATGACGGCATGTTTCGCACCAAAGATGGCAAGCCTGCCGAGGCTGATGTCGAGGTGACGGTAGCCCCGGGTAACCTGGAAAGCAGCAATGTGAATACTGTAGAAGTAATGGTTAATATGATTTCGCTGGCACGGCAGTTCGATATGCAGATGAAGATGTTGCAGAGCGCTGACAACAACGCTAAGCAGGCCAGTCAATTGCTAAATATGAACGCTTGATTTCGGCGCGACTAATCGCGCTCCTATAAATTTTGAAAGGATAGTGACCCATGATACGTTCTTTATGGATTTCTAAAACGGGACTGGAAGCGCAGCAAACTCAGATGGACGTAATCGCTAACAACCTTGCGAACGTTAGCACCACTGGTTTCAAACGTTCGCGTGCGGTGTTCGAGGATTTGCTATACCAGACTATACGTCAGCCTGGCGCGCAATCTTCGCAACAGACCCAGATTCCATCCGGTTTGCAGATCGGTACCGGCGTGCGTCCAATTGCCTCCGAGCGCATTCAAACCCAGGGCAACCTGCAGCAAACCAGCAACCAATTTGACATAGCAATACAAGGCGCGGGGTTTTTTCAGGTACTCATGCCGGATGGTACGACGGCTTATACACGCAGCGGATCATTTCAGACTGACAGCCAGGGACAACTGGTGACTTCTAGCGGCTTTGTAGTACAGCCGGCTTTGACTGTTCCTGTCAATGCTACCGGCGTCACCATAGGCCGCGACGGCACAGTGTCGGTGACGCAGGCCGGGGTTGCGGCACCCGTGCAGATCGGCAGCATGCAATTGACGGTCTTTATTAATCCGGTGGGCCTACAAAGCCAAGGCGAAAATCTGTATGTAGAAACTGCATCGTCCGGCACTCCCAACACCAATGTACCGGGCACCAATGGTGCCGGACTGCTGAATCAGGGCTACGTGGAAACCTCTAATGTGAACGTGGTTGAGGAGCTGGTTAACATGATACAGACGCAGCGTGCTTATGAAATCAACTCCAAGGCAATCACGGTTTCGGATCAGATGTTGCAAAAATTATCGCAGATGTAAGTGGAGTGAGGTGCGCGATGTGGAACATGTCTAGTTGGATTATGTGTGGGTTGATGTTGATTCTTGGTGGTTGTGCGAACACTCCTTCAACCAACATCCATCAGCCGATGACTGCACGTGCGCCCGATGTAAAAATAAGGGTTGATAACGGTGGCATCTTTCAAGCGGGGCAGAACGAGCGACCATTGTATGAAGGCAAACGCGCACGTAACGTGGGCGACACCCTCACCATTATCATTTCAGAAACGACTTCAGCGACTGGAAAATCCACTAGCGGCGCAGAACACAAAGGGAGTATTTCTGTGCATACGCCGATTATCACGCAAATTCCAGGTGCTAATTTGAAGATGCAAGGTATAGGCATTGCCGGTAGCTCAAGCGGCAGTTTGAATAACCAAAATAATAATGCGGGTGACAACACCTTTACCGGAACTGTCACAGTGACAGTGGTTGAAGTGTTAACAAACGGCAATTTATTAGTCAGCGGTGAGAAGCAGGTGGCGATTAATCAAGCTAATGAATACATCCGGTTTTCCGGTGTAGTCAATCCGTACAACATAACTGGCAGCAATACCGTGCAATCCACACAAGTGGCAGATGCGCATATTGAATATAAGGGCGCCAATCATATTGATATGTCTGTAGTCATGAGTATGCTGGGACGCGTCTTTATGTCTGTATTGCCGTTCTGAAATGGGCTGATGTAATGGATATATTCAAAATTATTATGCGAATTGCCAAAATAATATTACTGATACTGCTAGTCGCTGCGCCTGCTTCCTCATACGCTGAGCGGATCAAGGATCTCGCCAGCATTCAGGGTGTTCGAGAAAATCAGTTGCTTGGTTATGGCTTGGTTGTTGGCCTGGATGGCAGCGGTGACATGACCACACAAACGCCATTCACCGTTCAAAGCGTGATCAGTATGTTGACGCAAATGGGGGTTAGTTTACCGCCCAATATTACCCTGCAATTGAAAAATGTGGCGGCGGTCATGGTAACGGCAATGCTCCCGCCATTCTCACGCCCCGGACAGGCCATAGACGTCACAGTTTCTTCGATGGGTAATGCAAAAAGCCTGCGCGGAGGAACACTTTTAATGACACCACTCAAGGGGGCCGATGGTCAGGTATATGCCATGTCGCAGGGTAATTTGCTGGTTGGTGGTGTAGGGGCGGCAGCCGGCAATGCCAAGGTGCAAGTCAATCACTTGAGTGTCGGGCGCATTCCCGGTGGGGCAACAGTAGAACGATCCGTGCCGACGGTATTGGGGCAGGGCGATTACATCCATCTGGAGTTAAACGCCATGGATTTCACTACTGCAACGCGTCTTGCCGCTGTAATTAATTCAGCACTTTCGCCGACTACGGAAATTGCTGATGCATTGGATGGTCGCACTATTCAGGTACGTGCGCCAACAGGCAGCGCGCGTGTGGCTTTCGTTTCGCAGGTCGAAAATTTGCAGGTTGACCCCGCGCAGGGTGGGGCGCGCGTGATCGTAAATGCACGCACCGGTTCGGTTGTTATGAATCAGATGGTGACGTTGGATAATTGCGCGATCTCACACGGCAACCTGACCGTGGTGATTAATACCGATGTCACGGTGAGTCAACCCAACCCATTCTCCCAAGGTACAACTGTGCAGGTCGCTAAATCCACAATCGACATTCAGTCCGATAAAGGGGGGTTGGTCATGCTGAATAAAGGCGTGTCGTTAAACGAAGTGGTGAAGGCGCTGAATTCGATAGGTGCCAGTCCGCAGGATCTGCTGGCTATCTTGCAGGCGATGAAGTCTGCCGGGGCGTTGCGTGCTGAACTCGAGATTATTTAATGAGCACCTCTATAAACGCTACAACATCATCTTGTGTTGCATCAGTTGTCCATCTGGCTTAGAGATCTGAATACATTGAGATACCGATAATGATCAACCCAATCGACATTCCTGGCAGGTCTGATGCTTCCGGCAGTTTGGCGGTGAGTGCGCAAAGTTTGGATAAGCTGCGTATGCAGGCCAAACAATCGCCCGATCAGGCACTAAAAGTGGTTGCCCAGCAATTTGAAACAGTGTTCATGAACATGATGCTGAAATCCATGCGTGAGGCTACACCGCAAGATGGCATGTTTGATAGCGAGCAGACCAAAATGTTTACCGGAATGCTGGATCAGCAATTGGTGCAGAGCATGTCCAGCCGAGGGGTGGGTTTGGCTGACATTATGATCAAGCAGTTGAGCCGTCCAGCCAGCTCTGGTGTTGCTCAGGCAAGTTCAGAAGCTGTATTGGCTACGCCACCGGCGCGCACTGTTAGTGCGACGCCTGTGGCGTATGGTGACAGCTTTGTGAATGGGATGAAAAACAGCCCATCCCAGCCTACCCCGCTACAGCAAGATTTTGTGCGCCGCATGACACCTCATGCAGTGCAAGCAAACCAGGAAACCGGTGTGCCGACGCACCTAGTACTGGGGCAGGCTGCGCTGGAAAGTGGCTGGGGCAAGCGGGAGATACGGATGTCTGATGGCAGCACCAGTTTCAACCTGTTTGGTATCAAGGCGGGTAGTAACTGGAATGGAAAGGTAGCAGAAGTGGTAACCACCGAGTACCACAATGGAATAGCAAGCAAGCAGGTAGAAAAATTCCGTGCTTATTCATCCTATACAGAAGCATTCAGCGATTATGCACATTTACTACGAGACAACCCACGCTATGCTCAAGTTTTGCAGTCAGGGCAGGGGAGTCCCGAGTTAGCTCATGCCGTACAGCGAGCGGGTTATGCGACTGATCCTGATTATGCGGACAAATTGGTGAAAGTCATGAATCGGATTAATACGATAAGTTAATGGTGTCGTTAAATTCAAGAAATTTTACAGGGCGCCGATAACTTGTAAAACGTCCTGCAAGATTCAGGTTAGATGAAGCACTCACTTTCTCGCAGATGAGGAGAACATAGTGATTATTTATAACCTTTTATTCTGGGCTGAGTGCATACGGTAAGTTTAAACACGCAAAGTGTGGCAAGGAATTTATGGGAATCGGTATTTTCGGAAGTGGCGTCAGTGCATTGAATGCAGCCCAAATTGGGTTGTCGACAACTGAACACAATATTGCCAATGCGAATACGCCCGGTTTTAATCGGCAGGAAGTCTTGCTGGGCACACGCTTACCCCAAGCGACTGGTGCAGGGTTTATTGGCCAGGGAGTAGATGTAAGCACTGTCAAACGAATATATAACGAATTTCTGTCTGGTCAAGTTTTGCAAGGACAGGCGCAGGCCAGTCAATTGGAAACCTATTACCAGCAGATCGGACAGATCAACAATATGCTGGCCGATCCCAAGACCGGCCTGTCCCCTGCAGTGCAGGTTTTTTTCAGCGCGGTGAATGATGTTGCCAGCTCGCCAGAGTCGCAAGCTGCACGGCAAGTTATGCTGGGTAGCGCACAATCCATGGTGTCGCAATTTCAGTCGTTAAATCAGCGCATGAGCGACATGAATAGCAGCATCAATGGGCAGGTTAGCAGCAGCGTAACAACCATTAATAGTTATGCGCAGCAGATTGCATCGATGAACAAGAATATCGTGATGGCACAAGCAGCATCTAATGGGCAGCCGCCTAACGACTTATTAGATCAGCGTGACCAGCTCATTTCGCAGTTGAATCAGGAAATCAAGGCGACTGTAGTTAAGCAAAGCGATGGCAGTTTCAACGTATTTATTGGAACTGGTCAATCACTGGTGGTAGGGGAGCAGGCCATTACTTTGCAGGCCGCTCAATCGCTCAGTGATCCCTCCCGGCTTGAAGTGGCTTATGGATCAGGTGCAAGTGTTATTCGCCTGCTGCAAAATAGCCTTCAGGGTGGCAATCTGGGGGGGCTTATAGCTTTCCGCAGAGAGTCGCTGGATGTTGTACAAAATGCCTTGGGCCGGGTGGCCATAGTATTGGCAGATACGTTTAATCAACAGCATAAGCTTGGACAGGATTTGAGTGGCAATATGGGCGGTAATTTCTTTGCCCAGCCTGTGCCTTTAGTTAATACCAATACAGCAAATACTGGCACCGCTACAATTAGTGCCAGCGTTGTCAGTTCTTCAGCGTTGACCGGCAGTGATTATTCGTTGCGGTTTAATGGTGGGACCGCTTATACGCTGACGCGTCTTTCGGATAATACGGTTACGGCCTTTGCTACCTTGCCACAAACGGTGGACGGCCTTACGATCACCACCACTGGGGGAGCAATTGCGGGCGATAGTTACACGATACGCCCGACCGTAAATGGAGCACGTGACATTGCTGTTGCCATCAGTGATCCCTCCAAGATTGCAGCATCGGTGCCAATTCGTACTAATGCATCATTGGCTAATATTGGATCGGGGCGCATAAGTGGGAGCACGGTAAACGCAATCCTCCCTGTCAATGCCAACTTGCAGCAGCCAGTCAGCATTGTTTTCGATAGCCCACCGACTACCTATACTGTGACGGGCACAGGTGTCCCTAGCTCTCCAGTTGCCGGCGTAGCTTATTCTGCGGGCACAGATATCACCTATAACGGCTGGACCATGCAGATCGCCGGTGTCCCAGCCGCTGGTGATACCTTCACGGTGGCAAGCAATACCAACGCTACAGCTGATAATCGTAATGCACTGCTGCTGGCTAGCTTGCAAACCAAAAATACAGTTGCGGGCGGAACTGCCTCCTATCAGGGTGCCTATGCGCAATTGGTCAGTCAAGTTGGTAATAAAACACGCGAGCTGGAAACGACCAGTTTGGCGCAAACCAACATGGTTAATCAAATTATTCAAACGCAACAATCGGTCTCCGGAGTGAATCTGGATGAGGAAGCAGCCAACCTGATGCGTTATCAGCGCGCCTATCAAGCTGCGGGTAAGGCGATTCAAATTGCCGGTACTTTGTTTGATACTTTGTTAAGTTTAGGAAAGTAGAAAGCCATGCGTATTAGCACTAGCACCATTTACAATGCCAACATAAGTCTGCTTAATCAGCAACAGGCTCAGCTGTTGCACACCCAACAGCAGATTTCCACTCAGCGGCGCATCCTCACTCCAGCAGATGATCCGATTGCTTCAGCTCGCGCACTGGACGTATCGCAAGCGGACGCTTCCAATTCGCAATATGCGACCAACCGAAATGCTGCACTGCATTCCACTTCGATGAGTGAGGGAGTTTTACAAAGCGTAACAAGCTTGCTGCAGGACGTCAGAACTATAGCGGTCAATGCGGGTAACGGGGCGCTAAATAATTCTGACAAGCTAACTCTTGCGACGGATTTGAGTGGGCGTCTGGAAGATCTACTGGCGTTGGCAAATAGTACGGATGGGGTAGGTAATTACCTGTTTTCTGGTTTTCAGGGCAAAACACAACCTTTCGCCAACACCAACGCTGGTGTCCAGTATCAGACCGATGATGGTCAACGCATGATTCAGGTCAGTAGTTCAAGACAATTGGCGGCCAGCGATTCCGGCGCGGACATTTTTATGCGCGTCAAGAATGGCAATGGAACGTTTATTGCCCAGGCGGCATCCGCGAATGTCGGGAGTGGCATTGCCAGCTCAGGAGCGGTTACTAATCCGGCGTTGCTTACCGGAAATAATTATCAGGTGACATTCAGTGTAGCCGCTGGCGTGACAACTTATGGTGTGACCAATATCACGCCGGGGGCATTGGTGCCGGTGCCAGTAGCAGCCGGTACACCTTATGTCAGCGGACAGGTAATCAGCTTTGATGGCTTGCAGCTTGATGTTACAGGGGCGCCGGCTAGCGGTGATGTATTCACCGTAGCGCCCAGCACAAACGAAAGTGTATTCACGACCATCTCCAATTTAATTACTGCTCTGAAAACGCCTAGTTCACCGGGGGGGGCGATTGCAACGGCGATAAATGGTCTGGATCATGGTCTCGATAATGTATTAACAGTGCGCGCCTTATTAGGTACTCGCTTGAATGAGCTGGATGCCCTGCAAAGTGCAGGCGAAAATATTGGGTTGCAGTACAAACAGACGCTATCGCAATTGCAGGATGTGGATTACAACAAGGCGATCAGCGATTTAACCCAACAAAAAACCAGTCTGGAAGCCGCGCAGAAATCCTTTCTGGCTGTGTCTGGGTTGTCTCTTTTCAACTATATGTAGAAATTCTGTGCTCAAGTTTTACATTGTCAGTTTTAGTATTAAAGACCCCTTAAAATTACCGCTAAATTTCAGCGTCGTCCTTAGATAATAGTTACGCTTCCATTATTCATAGAGATTAAACGTGCGAACAAACCGGCTCAGCAGCACTTGATTTCCGCTACTGACACCAGCGGAAATATCACCTATTGCAATGACAAGTTCTCAAAAAACTGTTAGATGTGGCGCGGTAAGGTAATACCGATTTTACGAGGAATATAGACTTATAGCCTGTAAAAAAG